>JBIIQK010000120.1:0-5487 GCA_044342135.1 Cyanobium sp. | reverse complement strand
CGAAGGGCGAACTCAGCCGCACCCTGCCCGATGGGGTGCAGATCTCCCAGGATGGCAACACCCTGGTGGTGAGCCCCAGCAGCGAAACCCGTCGCTCCCGCGAGCGCCATGGTCTCTGCCGCACGCTCGTCGCCAACATGGTGGAAGGCGTCAGCCAGGGCTACACCCGCAAGCTGGAAATCGTCGGCGTGGGCTACCGCGCCGCCGTGCAAGGCACCAAGCTGGTGGTCTCGGCCGGCTACAGCCACCAGGTGGAGATGGTGCCCCCCCCGGGCGTCACCTTTGCCGTCGAGGGCAACACCACCGTGCTGGTCTCCGGGGCCAACAAGGAACTGGTGGGCAACGAAGCTGCCAAGGTGCGCGCCATTCGTCCGCCCGAGCCCTACAAGGGCAAAGGCATCAAGTACGAGGGTGAGCGCATCCTGCGCAAGGCCGGTAAGACCGGTAAGAAATGAGGTCTGCCTGAGCGTCGTTACCCTGTATCGCCATGTCTTCCATCTCCCGCAAACAGCAGACCCAGAAGCGTCACCGCCGCCTGCGTCGCCAGCTCACTGGCACGGCTGCCCGTCCCCGGCTGGCCGTGTTCCGCTCCAACAACCACATCTACGCCCAGGTCATCGACGACGACGCCCAGAACACCCTCTGTGCGGCATCGACCCTCGACAAGGACCTGCGCACCAGCCTCGCCACCAGCGCCACCTGCGATGCCTCCGTGGCCGTGGGTGAGCTGGTTGCCAAACGGGCCCTCGCTAAGGGGATCCAGCAGGTGGTCTTCGATCGCGGCGGCAACCTGTACCACGGCCGGGTCAAGGCCCTGGCTGACGCCGCCCGGGAAGCGGGCCTTCAGTTCTGATCCCTGCTCTCACCATGACCGAAACCAACGATCAAATTCAGTCCAACGACATCCCGGCCGCATCGGATGTGCCTGCAGCGGCCGAAGGCCAGCAGGAACGCCGGGGTGGCCGCGGTGAGGGCCGAGGTGGCGACAGCCGCCGCGGTGGTGGCCGCGGGCGCGACAACCGTCGCGGCGGCCAGGAGCGCGACTCCGAATGGCAGGAGCGGGTGGTGCAAATCCGCCGGGTCTCCAAGACCGTGAAAGGCGGCAAGAAGATGAGCTTCCGGGCCATCGTTGTCGTCGGCAACGAGAAGGGCCAGGTGGGCGTGGGCGTCGGCAAGGCCGGCGATGTAATCGGCGCCGTCCGCAAGGGCGTGGCCGATGGCAAGAAGCACCTGGTGAAGGTGCCCCTCACGCGCCACAGCTCCATCCCCACGCTCAGCAACGGCCGCGACGGCGCAGCCAGCGTGCTGATCCGCCCGGCTGCCCCCGGTACCGGCGTGATCGCGGGGGGCTCCATCCGCACGGTGCTCGAACTGGCCGGCATCAAGAACGTGCTGGCCAAGCGCCTCGGCTCGAAGACCCCCCTGAACAACGCCCGCGCTGCAATGGAGGCTCTGTCCGCCCTGCGCACCCACAAGGAGACCGCCAAGGAGCGGGGCATCTCCCTTGAGCAGATCTACTCCTGAGGCCTCGCCATGAGCATCAATCTCCAGTCGCTGAAACCCAACGCCGGCGCCCGTCGCCGCAAGCTCCGCAAGGGCCGTGGCATTGCCGCCGGCCAGGGCGCCAGCTGCGGTTTCGGCATGCGCGGCCAGAAGTCCCGTTCCGGTCGCCCCACCCGGCCGGGCTTCGAGGGTGGCCAGATGCCCCTCTACCGGCGCATTCCCAAGCTCAAGCACTTTGAGCTGGTCAACCAGAAGGAATTCACGATCATCAACGTTGCCAAGCTGGCTGACTGCAAAGCCGGCAGCACCGTGAGCCTCGATTCCCTGGTGAAGGACGGCCTGGTGACGAGCCCCAAGCACCCCCTGAAGGTGCTGGGCAACGGCGAGCTCAAGGTCAAGCTGACCGTGCAGGCTGCCGCCTTCACCGCCAGCGCCCGCACCAAAATCGAAGCTGCCGGTGGCAGCTGCGAAGTCATCTGATCCCCTTGGGGCCCTCCGCCCTAAGGTCTGAGCCGTCCAGCGGATTCGGGGATCGTTCCCAGAATCCGGCGGGCGGTTTTTTCATGCCCACCACACGCCACCATGCTTGTTAGCCGGGGTCGCAACCCCAGTGCTGGGGAGATCCTCAGCCAACTGATCCAGTCGAAGGGCCTGCGCGACCGGGTGCTCACCACCCTCGGCCTGCTGCTGCTGGTGCGCCTGGGCATCTACATCCCGATGCCGGGCATCGACCGGGTGGCCTTCCAGGAGTTCCTCTCCCGCGGCGGCCAGCTGATCGGCTTCCTCGACATCTTCACCGGAGGCGGCCTGTCCACCCTGGGCATCTTCGCCCTCGGGATCCTGCCCTTCATCAACGCCTCGATCATCATCCAGCTGCTCACCGCAGCCCTGCCCCAGCTGGAAGACCTCCAGAAGAACGAGGGCGAGGCCGGTCGCCGCAAGATCGCCCAGATCACCCGCTATGTGGCCCTGGGCTGGGGCATCCTGCAGAGCCTGGTGTTTGCCCTGATCCTGCGGCAATACGCCACCGAAGGCCTCTCCGAGCCGGTGTTCGTGATCCAGACGGCCCTGGCCCTGGTGACCGGCTCGATGGTGGTGATGTGGATCAGCGAAGTGATCACCGAGCGGGGTATCGGCCAAGGGGCCTCCCTGGTGATCTTCGTGAACATCGTGGCCACCCTGCCTAAAGCGCTGGGCTCCACCATCGAGCTGGCCCAGAGCGGCGACCGCAGCACCGTCGGCGGGATCGTCGTGCTGGTGCTGGTGTTCCTGCTCACGATCGTGGGGATCATCTTTGTTCAGGAGGGCAACCGCCGCATCCCGATCGTGAGCGCCAAACGCCAGGTGGGCGGGGCAGGCATGCTTTCTGCCCGCCAGAGCTACCTGCCGCTCAAGCTCAATGCCGGCGGTGTGATGCCGATCATTTTCGCCTCGGCCGTGGTGTTCCTGCCGCTCACCATCGCCAATCTCACCCGCAGCCCCTGGCTGATCCAGCTGGCGGGCTACCTCAACCCCAACAGCAGCACACCCTGGCTCTACGCCCTGGTGTTCTTTGCCCTGATCTGCGGGTTCGGCTTCTTCTACGCGTCGCTCACCGTCAATCCGGTCGATATCGCCACCAACCTCAAGCGCAGTGGCGTGGCCATCCCCGGCGTGCGTCCAGGGTCAGCCACCGCGACCTACCTCAGTGGGGTTCAGAACCGGCTGACCCTGCTGGGTGGCGTGTTTCTTGGCGCCGTGGCGATCATCCCGTCCGCCGTGGAGGGAGCCACCCAGGTGCGCACCTTCCAGGGCCTGGGAGCCACCTCCCTGCTGATCCTGGTGGGCGTGGCGATCGACACCGCCAAGCAGGTGCAGACCTACGTGATCTCCCAGCGCTACGAGGGCATGGTGCGGCAGTGATGCGCCGCTCACCGTCCCTCCGCCTTCCGTCTCCAATCCAGCTGCCGTTCCAGCCATGAAGCAACGTCTCCTGTTCCTCGGTCCCCCCGGTGCCGGAAAGGGCACCCAGGCCCAGCAGTTGGCCGCAGCCCACAACCTGCTTCACCTCTCCACCGGCGATCTGCTGCGGGCTGAAGTGGCCGCCGGCAGCGCCCTCGGCCAGGAAGCTGAAGCGGTGATGGCCCGCGGGGAACTGGTGAGCGATGCCCTGGTCCTGGCGATCGTGCGCAGCCGCCTGGAGGCGCAGGCAGCCAGTGGCGGCGGCGGCTGGCTGCTTGATGGTTTCCCACGCAACCGGGCCCAGGCAGAGGCCCTGGGGGCACTGCTCGACGAGCTGCAGCAACCGATCGAGCTGGTGGTGCTGATGGAGCTCGATGACGCTGTGCTGATCCAGCGCTTGCTGGCCCGCGGCCGCGCCGACGACAACGAAAGCGTGATCCGCCACCGCTTGGAGGTCTACCGCGAGCAGACGGCCCCCCTGATCCGCTACTACGAGGAGCAGGGTCTGCTCCAGGCCGTGGAGGCCAACGGCCTGGTGGATGAGATCGCCGGGCGCATCACAGGCCTACTGGGCTGAGCCCCCAGGGGCTGTTGACCCGTGTGGTAGGTTGTCGGTTTGCAAATTCGGAGAGCACAACGCCCATGAAGGTGCGTGCCTCAGTCAAGAAGATGTGCGACAAGTGCCGGGTGATCCGTCGCCACGGCCGGGTGATGGTGATCTGCACCAATCCCAAGCACAAGCAGCGTCAGGGCTGACCAGCCCCGGCCAGCCCCGCCTGGGGGCCAGCTGCTCCACACTTCATTCCCGCTCCGCCTCGGCGGGGCCTCCTGCCCCCTCATCGATTTCCCACGTGGCTCGGATTGCCGGCGTTGATATCCCTCGCGAAAAGCGCGTTGAGATCGCCCTCACCTATGTGTATGGCATCGGTCTCACCCGTGCCCAGAAAATCCTGGCCAAGTCCGGGGTCAACCCGGACATCCGGGTGAAGGACCTCAGCGACGCCGACGTCCAGAAGCTGCGGGGCGCCGCCGAGAGCTTCACACTCGAAGGCGACCTGCGCCGCCAGGAGGGCATGGCCCTCAAGCGCCTCCAGGACATCGGCTGCCTCCGCGGCCGTCGTCACCGCATGGGCCTGCCCGTGCGTGGCCAGCGCACCCGCACTAACGCCCGCACCCGCCGTGGTGCCCGTAAAACCGTGGCCGGCAAGAAGAAGTAAGGCGTTTCGCCTCCTTCCCACTGCCCCTCGCCCTGCCGCCAACCGCTGTTCAGGTTCTGTCCTTCCGGTCAGTGCACCCGTTCGAGCCACCGGCGTCACCAGAGCGACCTCCCTTCACGTTCTCTGATCACCTCCTGCACCAGCAGGCCTTTCCGCCATGGCAAAGCCAGCCAAGAAATCCGGCGCCAAAAAGACGAAGCGCAACGTGCCCAACGGCGTGGCGCACATCCAGAGCACCTTCAACAACACCATCGTGTCGATCACCGATACGGCCGGTGAGGTGATTTCCTGGAGCTCCGCCGGCGCCAGCGGCTTCAAGGGAGCCCGCAAGGGAACCCCCTTCGCCGCCCAGACCGCCGCCGAGGCCGCCGCCCGCCGTGCCCTTGAGCAGGGCATGCGCCAGATCGAAGTGCTGGTGCGTGGCCCCGGCTCCGGCCGCGAAACCGCCATCCGCGCCCTGCAGGTCGCCGGCCTGGAAATCACCCTGATCCGCGACGTGACGCCGCTGCCTCACAACGGCTGCCGTCGCTCCAAGCGCCGTCGCGTCTGACCCGTCGTCTCGTGCTTGCCCCCGGGGCTTCCTTCACCCTTTCGACCCTTCAGACCGTGCTGCACTACCAAATTGATCGGATTGAGCACCAGGTCGCCGAAGACCGGTCCCAGACCGGCACCTTCCTGATCGGCCCGCTCGATCGCGGCCAGGCCACCACCCTGGGCAACGCCCTGCGGCGCGTCCTGATCGGCAGCCTGGAAGGCAGCGCCATCACCGCCGTGCGGATTTCCGGTGTCAACCACGAATACGCCACCGTGCCCGGTGTGCGTGAAG
>JBIIQK010000119.1:0-5540 GCA_044342135.1 Cyanobium sp. | reverse complement strand
GCCGCCGACTGGCCGGACCAGCTGAGCGAGGACGTGAAGGTGGAGCGCCTGCAGGAGATCAACGCCCTGGTGGAGCAGCAGGCCAGGCAACGCAGTGCCCGCTATGCCGGCCGGATCGAGGAGATCCTGGTGGAGGACACCAATCCCAAGGACCCCCAGCAGGTGATGGGCCGCACCCGCACCAACCGACTCACCTTTTTCCCCGGTCAACGGCCCGATGGCCGCCCGATCGAACCCGGGGAGCTGGTGACGGTGCAAATCGAAGGGGTGCGCGCCTTCTCCCTCAGCGGCAAACTGACCTGAGCTTTGCCCCCCAGGGGCCCCCTCCAGTCGGCATGACCCGCTCCCCCCTTCCCGTTGGTCTGATCTTCGGGGGGGCCTCCGGCGAGCACGCCGTCTCGATCCGGTCGGCCGCCACCGTGGCCGCGGCGGTGCGCCATGCCGACAACACCGGGCGCTATCTGCTGCGCTGCTTTTATATCGATCCCGAAGGGCGCTGGTGGGGCTCGGACGTGGCCGAGGCGGTGCTGGCCCAGGGCACCCCGGTTCGGCCCGAGCAGCTGCCCCAGCCCCTGCCGGAGCCTGGCTTCCGCGGCTTCCCGGCCGGAGCTCTCGAGGTGGCGATCTGGCTACCGGTGCTGCACGGCCCCAACGGCGAAGACGGCACGATCCAGGGACTGTTCACCCTGATGCAGGTGCCGTTTGTGGGCTCGGGCGTGCTGGGCTCCGCCGTAGGCATGGACAAACAGGCCATGAAGGCCGCCTTCGCCGCCGCAGGCTTGCCCCAGGTGCCCTACGTCTGCGCCAACGCCAGCCAGGTGGCCCAGGCTCCGGAGGTGCTGCTCGATCACCTGGAAACCCAGCTGGGCTACCCCTGCTTCGTGAAGCCGGCCAACCTGGGCTCCTCGGTGGGGATCAGCAAGGCCACCGACCGGGCCAGTTTGCTGGCGGGTCTGCAGGCCGCGGCCGCCCTGGATCCGCGGCTGGTGATCGAACAGGGTGTGACGGCCCGGGAGCTGGAGTGCGCCGTCCGCGGCGGCGGCCACCAACCCCTGCAGGCCTCCGTGCTGGGGGAAATCTGCTTCGACGCCGACTGGTACGACTACGAGACCAAATACAGCGAGGGCAAAAGCCACACGGTGATCCCGGCGGTGGTGCCCGAAGCGATCGCCGAGCGGGCCCGGTCGATGGCCATCCAGGCCTGTGAAGCGGTGGCCGCCATGGGCCTCTCCCGAGTGGATTTCTTCTACAGCGAGGCCAGTGGTGAGCTCTGGCTCAATGAGATCAACACCCTGCCGGGCTTCACCAGCCAGAGCATGTACCCCATGCTCTGGGCGGCCACCGGTGTGCCCCTGCCGATCTTGGTGCGCGAATTGCTGGAAGGGGCCCGAGAATGGCACCAGCCATCACCCCTGGGAGGCCCTTCGGCATGAGTCACGGGCTGCTGTGGCTTCCACTGCTTCTGGTGTTTGTCCTGCTCACCGCCCTGGGCTGGCTGGAGCGGAGACGGCAGCGGCTGTTCCGGGAATGGGCCGAGGGCTCCGAGCTGGCCAAGCTGGACAGCTGTGGGGCAGCCCGGCTGGTGGATGGGGTCCTCACCTGGTGCACCTTCGAGGCGGGCCAGCTGCAGGAGGAGGGGTCCTTTGTGATCAAGCAGCTCGAGCTCGTGGAGCTGCTGTCCCTGCGTTCCGGCGAAGCACCGCTCACCGAAGAGAGCCAGGGGGCTTGCCGGCTGCGGCTTGTGGGAGGGGGCGACCAGAAGGATCTGCCGTTCGCCGATGCGGAGCGGGCCCGGCGCTGGATCGACGAACTGATGTCCCGCTCCCGCTGCGAACTGTGAATGGCTTCTGGGGTGGGTTAGGCAACCGCCTGTGGGGGCCCGGGTGGTGAGTTCAACCCCCGCCCCCCCCGGCTCGGAACGGCGACGCGTGCTGCGGCAGCAGCGCCGCCGGGAGCGACTGCGCAATCTCTGGCGCCTGGTGGTGCTGCTGGGCCTGTCCGGCGGCCTGGGCTATGGCCTGTTGCGCCAGGGGTGGGTGCTGACGGGCCCCGACCAGGTGGAAGTGGTGGGTAGCGCCCAGGTGGGTCCGGAACAGGTGGTGCAAGCCGCCCAGCTCACCTTTCCCCAGCCCCTGCTGGGCCTTCAGCCCAAACGGATCGCCGAGGCCGTCGCCGGGGCCCTGCCGGTGGAGCAGGTGCAGGTGAGTCGGCTGATGGCGCCGCCACGGCTGCGGGTCGAAGTGGTCGACCGCCAGGCGGTGGCCCGGGCCCAGCGGCGCACCCCCCAGGGCATCGAAACGGGCTACGTCGACCGGCTCGGTCACTGGATGAGCAGCCGCCAGGGTCAGAGCGTGACCGCCAAAGCCAGCAGCAGCCTGACGGTGGTGGGCTGGCAACCCCGCTACCGGTCGGCCCTGGCCCTGGTGCTGGAAGAGCGCGACCGGCTCGGCCCAGACCTGCGCCAGATCCGCTTTGATCCGGGCGGCAGCCTCTGGCTGCAAAGCACCCGCCTCGGCCAGGTGCGCCTCGGCCCACCGGACGGCCAACTAGGGCGGCGACTCGAGGTGCTCAGCCACCTGCAGCAGGAACTCCCGGCCCGGGTGAAGGGTCGCCAACTCCAGTCGATCGACCTGAGCGATCCGGAACAGCCGGAACTCGGCCTCCCCGCGCCGGCAGCGGCCCGGTGAGCAATCCGGCAACGGTCGCACCAGGAATCCCGCAAAGGTGGGACACTGCCCGAATCCAGGGGCCCCAATCGCCGACATAATGCAGCCGCAGATTCACAGCCCAGCTTCCCCAGATGCCGCTATGACCCAGAGCTCCTCCCAATCCGGCACCCCCCAGTCCAACGGTCTGCCGTCTTCGGCCGGCGCGGGCTCGGGCGGCATTGTGCCGAGCCAGTCAGCTCGGATCGAAGTGATTGGCGTGGGCGGTGGCGGCAGCAATGCGGTGAATCGGATGATCGCCTCCGATCTCCAGGGGGTGGGCTACCGGGTGCTGAATACCGACGCCCAGGCCCTGCTGCAGTCGGCCTCTCAGAAACGGATCCAGCTCGGCCAGAAGCTCACCCGCGGTCTTGGGGCCGGCGGCAATCCGGTGATCGGCCAGAAGGCCGCCGAGGAATCCCGGGCCGAACTGCAGGAATCCCTCCAGGGCGCTGACCTGGTGTTCATCGCTGCCGGCATGGGCGGTGGCACGGGCACCGGGGCGGCCCCGATCCTGGCTGAGGTGGCCAAGGAAGTGGGTGCCCTCACCGTGGGCATCGTCACCAAGCCCTTCGGCTTTGAAGGCCGCAAGCGGTTGCGCCAGGCCGAAGAGGGCATCGCCCGCCTGGCCGAAAGCGTCGACACCCTGATCGTGATCCCCAACGACCGGCTGCGAGATGCGATTGCCGGAGCTCCCCTGCAGGAAGCCTTCCGAGCCGCCGACGACGTGCTGCGGATGGGCGTCAAGGGCATCAGTGACATCATCACCAAGCCCGGCCTGGTCAACGTTGACTTCGCCGACGTGCGCTCGGTGATGGCCGATGCCGGCACCGCCCTGCTGGGCATCGGTGTGGGGTCCGGTCGCTCCCGAGCCAGCGAAGCGGCCCAGGCGGCCATGAGCAGCCCCCTGCTGGAGTCGGCCCGCATCGACGGCGCCAAGGGCTGCGTGATCAACATCAGCGGCGGCAAGGACATGACCCTGGAGGACATGACCACCGCTTCAGAGGTGATCTACGAGGTGGTGGATCCCGACGCCAACATCATTGTGGGTGCCGTGGTGGACGAGCGACTGGAGGGTGAAATCCACGTGACCGTGATTGCCACCGGCTTTGAGAGCGGCGCCCCCTACCGCAGCGAGCGCACCACGGTGAGCTTCGCCGGCACAACGCTCTTCAGCAGCCCCCAGGAGGAGCGCGGAGCCAAAATCCCGCCGTTCCTGCTCAACCGTCAGAGCCAGGCCGGCGAGTGACGCCCGACTGGGCTCAATGAAGGTGGTGACCCGGAGTCCACGCCTGCCCTGAGCATCCCGTGTGGCTGCTCCCTTCCGGTTCTGACCAGATTTGGGCGTCGGAGCCGCATGGATCCGAGTCGCTTGGATGCTAGCAATGGCATCCCCCGCGCCGACGCCCGTGCCCCTGCGCCCCGCTGACCTGGCGAGCCGCAAACAGGCCGGACTGCCCATCACCGTGCTCACGGCCTGGGATGCCCTCTCCGGAGCCCTGGTGGCCGAGGCCGGAGCAGATGCGGTGCTGGTGGGTGATTCCCTGGCCATGACGGTGCTGGGCCATGCCACCACCCTGCCGGTGACCCTCGACGAGATGCTGCACCACACCCGGGCCACCGCCCGCGGCCTGGCCAGCAGCTGCTCCCCCGGTCAGGAACCCCTCTTGATCTGCGATCTGCCCTTCCTCACCTACCAGTGCAGCGCCGATGAGGCGGTGGCCGCCGCCGGCCGGGTGCTGAAGGAAACCCCCGCCGCCGCCGTGAAGCTCGAGGGCGCCGAGCCCGAAACCCTGGCCGTGATCGACCGGCTGGTGCGCAGCGGCATCCCGGTGATGGGCCACATCGGCCTGACCCCCCAATCGGTGCACCGGCTGGGCTACCGGCGCCAGGGCAACGACGAATCCAGCCAGGAGCAGCTGCGCCGCCAGGCCCTGGCCCTCCAGGCCGCCGGCTGCTTTGCCCTGGTGCTGGAACATGTGCCCGATGCCCTCGGCGCCGCCCTGCAACGCGAGCTAACCCTGCCGGTGATCGGCATCGGAGCGGGTGAGGGCTGCGACGGCCAGGTGCGGGTCACCGCCGACCTGCTGGGCCTCACCAGCCGCCAGCCCCCCTTCAGCCCGCCGCTGCTGCCGGGCCGGACGCTGGGGGTGGAGGCGTTGCGCCGCTGGATCGCGGGCCAGCGCCATCCCAGCCAGGGGCCGGGGGCAGCTCCTGCTCCTGCCACCAGGCCAGCAGCTCCCGCAGCACCCCATTGCTGAGGGCGAGCCCGGCGGGATCGGTGAGCCGCCAGCGGGGTCCCTCGATCCGCAGCAGCCCCTCGCCACACCAGGGCTCCAGCCGGCGGCGCAGCTCCTCCAGGCAGCGCTGGCCCGATGACCCATCCCATCCCGCCTGGGCCAACAGCCGGGGCAAGTGCACCCCCTCGCGGCGCCGCAGGCCCACCAGCAGCCGCTCATCGAGGGGCATGCCGGCCCCGCTTTCCGGCTGGGGAGGGGGCTCCCCCTGCAGCCCGGCCAGCCAGGAGGCATAGCCCTCCCGGGTCCGGGGCCGGGCGAGCCGCTCCCCCCAGGGGGCCGAGGTGGCCCCCATGCCAAAGCCCCACCAGCCGGCGCCACTCCAGTAGACGCGGTTGTGGCGGGAGGCGTGGCCGGGGAGGGCGTAGTTGGAGATCTCGTAGTGGCCGTAGCCGGCGGCGCTGAGCTCGGCCCAGGTGAGCTCCATCAGGTCGGCGCCCAGATCGGCATCGGGCAGCTCCAGCTGGCCGCGCTCATGGCGGCGGGCAAACACCGTGCCGGGCTCCAGGCTGAGGTCGTAGACCGAGAGATGGGGCGG
>JBIIQK010000118.1:0-5563 GCA_044342135.1 Cyanobium sp. | reverse complement strand
TGCTGGCCGGGGATGGGGAACTGCCGGAGGAGCGGGTGGACGGGGAGTGCCTGAAGGGCGACCTGCGGGCGCTGCTGGAGCAGCTGCCGGAGCTGCAGGGTCGGGTGCTGAAGATGCGCTACGGCATCCCCTGCGCCGACAACCCCGAGGGCGGCGAGCCGATGAGCCTCACCGGCATCGGCCGCATCCTGGGCATCAGCCGCGACCGGGTGCGCAACCTCGAACGCGATGGCCTCGCCGGCCTGCGCCGGATCAGCGATGCCGTGGAGGCCTACGTCGCCGGTTGAGCCAGCGCGTCCTCGGGCCATTCGGGTTCGCGCTCCGCCAGAGCAAACATCAGTACGTAACGAGGCTTAAACTGTATAAAGCCAGCCTGGACGCTGAGAATGGCGCCCTCTACGGCCGAGGTAGTTCCGGTCCACAACCGTGGTGTCATTGATGTGGCCCGTCGCTATGCGCAAGATCCCCAGGGCTCCCTTCAGACCCTCCTGGTGCAAGCTCGGGAGCCCAGTGCGGCGTTGACGAAGCTGTGGCTTGACATGTCGAGACGCACCAGGGCCATGCCGCGCAGGATTCACTCGCGCCCTTGGGGGGTCTGGTTCCACGCCTCGAACCTGTCTGGCCAGCCCCGCCGCCTCTGGCCACTGTGGTCAGGCTTGTTGGCACGCTTCAATCGGTGATTTTGCGCAGTGTGATGCAAGCCTTCTTCTTTTGTCCTAATTTTTTGGCAAGAAGGCTTGATCTTGAAGTCTGGAGGCGATGGCCTCAAGCTGGGCCAGGCGGGCCCTGAGATCTTTATTTTCCTTTTCAACGCTATCCAGGCGTGATTTGAGGTCGCTTTGGTCTTTTGGCAATGGTTTTTGGATGTTTCCAATTCTCAATACAAATCCCGCTCTCCCCGCGACGCTTGAAAGAGAGCCATTGCCGTAATCGCTACCGCCACCAAACACGTAGGAGCCACCAGCATTGATCGACAGTCTCTCATTGGCTTTCACGGCACAACCAATGCTCATGGCGTATCTGCTGCTGTATCCACCCGTTCCTACACCGCAAGAGAGAGGTGAATCACTTGAAACCGTAGGCAAGGCGGAAAGCGCTGCTGATAGGGCTGTTGCGCCGGCTACGCCATATCCTAGGTCGTTAACGTTGTCTTGTACGGAGTTGATTGCTGCCGTATTAGCATCAATTTGGCCCTGAACGCTTCGGCCATTGATTTGGAGGTCGGAGCCATTGGTCACATTTAAGGGGATAGGATTGCCCTCGGCATCCCTGGCGTAAATCTCCTGCTTGCCATTTGCCTCTCGTGTGATAAACGAATTTTCGCCAATATGAAGTTCCTCTCCTTCTCTGCGCGCAATCTTGTTCATTTGCAACGGCGCTGTCAGGAACTGAGGTGAAGCGCCCGAAGGAAGGTCTTGGAGTGTTGTGTAGCCTTCGAAGGAATTGCTGGCAGCGTCATAAACTCTATACCTCAGTCCTTGTCCTTGGTCTGGCTCCCTGAGATAAATTTTCCCCGTTGATGTATCCACGATCGATTGGGCTGCCTGAAATGTATTTAATGTCCGCTCAGGGAAAATGTTGGATTGCAGCAGCGTCGTGGTTCCGTTGGGATTAATCTTATAGAGATTTAGCTTCTGAATTGTGGGGTCCTCCGCAACGATCAGCCCAATCCCTAGGTCGCCCGAGGAAATGGTCTGGGCTTTTGTGTGATTGCCTGATCCCAGCATGAGGCTGAAAGCAGTCAAGAAAAGCGGAAGTGCGAAGTGTTTTTTCATGTTGAACTTCATTGATAAATATAGCTTCTCACGCCGCCTAGTTAGTTATTGATTGTCGATGTGACACTTGTGCTACCGGTAGGCGGCTTGGTACAAAGTTCCGGGGTTTGTTCATGCCTTGGATGGCTGATCTGCTCGTGCATCGTGCTGCGGGATCGTCTCCAGCAACGTTCACTGCCAAAGAAGCCCGCATGGTTGTGCTTGCGCGCTGCAGATGGTTATTCAGTGGTTGGTGGCCGTTGGCTGATGCTGATCTGGCGGTTGTGTGGGGATTTGGCTCTGGCCAGGCATTGGTTTCGTGATGGGTCTGGCTGTGGAAGCGATGTCCAGTGAGGTTGAGTGGGTGCCTGAAAACGCCCAGGCTCTCCGCACCGCCCTTCTGGATTGGTGGCAGGGCAAGGGCCGGCACTGGATTCCTTGGAAGCTCCGGCCTGATGGGAGCCGGCCTGATCCGGGGGAGCCGCTGTGTGCGCTCAGTACGTGGGTGGCCGAGGTGATGCTGCAGCAAACCCAGCTGCAGGTGGTGCTGCCCTACTGGCAGCGCTGGATGGCGCACTTCCCCAGCCTGGAGGCCCTGGCGGCGGCCGAGGAGCACGACGTGTTGCTGCTCTGGCAGGGCCTGGGCTACTACGTGCGGGCCCGGCGGCTGCACCAGGGAGCCCGGTTGCTGCTCGACGCCGCTGGCCCCGCCGCCGACCCCTGGCCCCGCACCTTGGGGGGCTGGCTGGCGTTGCCGGGCATCGGCCGCAGCACCGCCGGCAGCATCCTCTCCTCAGCGTTTGATCTGCCCTTCGCGATCCTCGACGGCAATGTCAAACGGGTGCTGGCGCGCCTCACCGCGAGCCCCCGGCCGCCGGTGCGGGAGCTCGCCGGGCTGTGGCGGCTGAGCGAGACGTTGCTCGATGCGCAGCGGCCCCGGGCCTTCAACCAGGCTCTGATGGACCTGGGCGCCACCGTCTGCACGCCCCGCAATCCCAGCTGCGGCGCCTGTCCCTGGCAGGGGCACTGCGCTGCCTACGCTGCCGGCGATCCCGCCCGCTTCCCCGTGAAGGATGCCCCCCGCGACCTGCCGTTCCAGGTGATCGGTGTGGGGGTGGTGTGCAACGCCGCCGGCGAGGTGCTAATCGACCAGCGGCTCAACGAGGGCCTGCTGGGCGGCCTCTGGGAATTCCCCGGCGGCAAGCAGGAGCCGGGCGAGCCGATCGCCGACACGATCCGCCGCGAGCTCCAGGAGGAGCTGGCGATCGCGGTGGAGGTGGGCGAGGAGCTGGTCACGCTCGAGCACGCCTACAGCCACAAGAAGCTGCGCTTTGTGGTGCACCTGTGCACCTGGTTGGCTGGTGAGCCCCAGCCACTGGCGTCCCAGCAGGTGCGCTGGGTGCGGCCCGAGCAGCTGGAGGCGTTCCCCTTCCCGGCGGCGAACGCCCGCATCATTGCCGCCCTGCTGCAGCGGCTGCACCCTGGGGAGAGCCGCCCGGCCGCCTGATGGCTCCCCCCCGTGTGCTCTGCCTCGGTGAGGCGTTGGTGGATCGGCTCGACCCGCCCGATGGCGACCGGCTCGGCGGAGCCCCCGCCAACGTGGCCTGCGCCCTGGCCCGACTCGGCACCCCCAGCGCCTTTCTGGGCCGGCTGGGGCGCGATGCCATCGGCGAGGCGTTTGCTGCCGTGTTTGCCGATCGGGGCGTCGACACCTCGGCCCTGCAATGGGATGGCCAGCGCCCTAGCCGCGTTGTGCTGGTGCGGCGGGATGCCAGTGGGGATCGGCAGTTTGGTGGCTTTGCTGGAGGCAGCGTGGGCGCTGGCGGCGCCGGTGGATTTGCGGATCAGGCGCTCGATGCCAGCGATTTGTCTGCCGCACTCGGGCCCCTGCTGGCGGCGGCGCGTTGCTTGCTGGTGGGCACGATTCCCCTCGCGTCGCCCGCCGCGGCGTCAGCCCTGCAGCTCGCCTGCCGAGAGGCCGCGGCGGCCGGCGTGGCCCTGGCCCTCGATGTGAATTGGCGCCCCACCTTCTGGAACCCAGCCGCCGACCCCGCCAGCGGCCCCACCCCGGCCCAGATCGCGGCCATCGAGCCGCTGCTGCAGCAGGCCGCCCTGCTCAAGTGCGCGGCCGAGGAAGCCCGCTGGTTGTTTGGCAGCGCCGACCCGGCCGTGGTCAGCGCCGCCCTGCCCCAGCACCCGGATGTGGTGGTTACCGATGGCGGGGCGCCGCTGCGTTGGTGCTTTGCCGGCCGCAGCGGCGAGTTGCGGGCCTTTCGGGTGCCGGTGGTCGATACCACCGGTGCGGGCGATGCCTTCACGGCCGGTCTGTTGCACGGGTTGTGCGGGGTGTCCCCCCTGCGGGAGTCCCAGCCGCTGCAGCCGGAGGGCTTGGAGCAGCTTGTGCGTTTCGCCGCCGCCTGCGGTGCGCTGGTGTGTCAGGGGGCCGGCGCCATCGATCCCCAGCCGACGGTGGCCGCGGTGCGGGCGTTCCTGGCGGGCCAGGAGGGGACGGCCGGGGTGGGGGTGTCGCCAACAGAGGTGGACTAAGCCAAGACTTAGCTAAGTGAGTCGAAAGGCAGGCCTCCGCCCGTTCCTCCCCATGCGCCCGGCGCGATCAGCTCGATCTCGCGGCCGGCGTCGGGATCGGTGGGCTCGGCCAGGTGGAGGCGGATCTGCCAGCCGCCGGCCGGCGGAGCGCTGAGGCGCTCGGGCCATTCCACCGCCAGCAGGGCGCCCAGGGCCTGGGCTTCCTCCTCTTCCTGGGCGAACAGCTCATCGGCCGCGGCGGCCAGCTCCAGGCGGTAGAGGTCGAGGTGCACCAGCCCGCCAGCACGCGTGCCCGTGTCGCCGCCCAGCAGGTAGTGCTGGGCCAGGGCGAAGGTGGGGCTGGTGATCGGCTCGGTGATGCCGAGGCCCGCCGCCAGCCCCTGCACCAGGCAGGTTTTGCCGGCCCCCAGGTCTCCCTGCAGCAGCAGGGTGCTGCCCGGGGGCAGCCGGGTGGCCAACTGCCGTCCGAAGGCGTGGGTGGCGGCGGCATCGGCCAGAAAGTGCGTCACGGGTGCGGGATCGCGGGGCTCAAGACCTGCCTGTAGATTGCCGCTTCAGCGAGCCCGAAGCCTCGGCGTCTCCGCAGATATTTCCCATCCACGCCCTCCCAGCCGGGAGCGAGCCGTACCCCAACCGAGACAACCCATGGTGGCCACCCCCACTGCCCCTGCCCTGCAGAGCACCAGCACCTATGTGATCGCCGATCTCGGCCTGGCCGAGTTCGGCCGCAAGGAGATCGCCATCGCCGAAACCGAGATGCCGGGCCTGATGGCCCTGCGTTCCAAGTTCGGCGCTGAGCAGCCCCTCAAGGGCGCCCGCATCGCGGGTTCCCTGCACATGACGATCCAGACCGCCGTTCTGATCGAAACCCTGGTGGCCCTCGGCGCCGAGGTGCGCTGGGCCAGCTGCAACATCTTCTCCACCCAGGACCACGCCGCGGCTGCCATCGCTGCCGCCAACATCCCCGTGTTCGCCTACAAGGGCGAAACCCTGGATGAGTACTGGGCCTTCACCCACCGCATCCTCGAGTGGGGCGATGGCGGCACGCCCAACATGATCCTTGACGATGGCGGCGATGCCACCGGGCTGGTGGTGCTGGGCACCAAGGCGGAGCAGGATCTCTCCGTTCTCGACAACCCCTCCAACGAAGAGGAGACCGCCCTCTTCAACAGCATCCGCCAGAAACTGGCCGCCCAGCCAGGCTTCTACTCCCGGATCTACGCCGCCATCCAGGGCGTCACTGAGGAGACCACCACTGGTGT
>JBIIQK010000117.1:0-5644 GCA_044342135.1 Cyanobium sp. | reverse complement strand
GGCATCCTCCATGGCCTGGGGGTGGAGGTGACCCAGCTGGTGCGCGGCGACCACCTGCTGCGCGGCTTCGACCGCGAGGCCAGCGAGGCCGTGCGCGCCGCCATGGAAGCCAGCGGCATCGACATCCGCCTGGCCCACTCGCCCGCGGCGATCACCGGTGACTGCGCCCCCGGCGAGCTCACCGTGACCACCCAGAGCGGTGAGCAGATCCCCTGCGGCGGCGTGCTGCTGGCCACCGGCCGCAAACCCTTTCTGCAGGGCCTCAACCTGGAGGCCGCCGGGGTGGCCGTGGAGGGCAACCGCATCCCGGTGGATGCCGACCAGCGCACCAATGTGCCGGGCATCTATGCCGTGGGCGATGTGACCGACCGGATCAACCTCACCCCGGTGGCGGTGGATGAGGGCCGCGCCTTCGCCGACACCGTGTATGGCCACAAGCCACGCCAGGTGGACCACAGCCTGGTGGCGAGTGCCGTGTTTTCCCAGCCCGAACTGGCCAGCGTGGGGCTCACCGAAGAGCAGGCGATTGCGCGCTGCGGCGCCGAGGGGATCAAGGTGCACCGCGCCCGCTTCCGGCCCATGAGCCAGGCCCTGCCCGCCCGGGATCCCAAGGTGCTGCTGAAGCTGATCGTGGACAGCGGCACCAACCAGGTGCTCGGCTGCCACATGGTGGGGGAACACGCCGCCGAGATCATCCAGATGGCCGCCATCGCCGTCGGCATGGGGGCCACCAAGGCCGACTTCGACCGCACCATGGCCCTGCACCCCTCGGTGGCCGAGGAGTTCGTGACCATGCCGAACTAGGCGGCGATCCGGCGCTTGCGCAGGTCGTCGGCCAGCATCACCAGCAGCGGAGCCAGGAGCACCAGGGGCAGGGCCTGGCGATCGAAGGGGGCCATCGCAAAGACGCGCGCCAGGGGAGGCCAGCCCAGCAGCAGGGCCGTGAAGACCACTTCCATCCCCACCCCAAACCAGAGCAAGGGATTGGGGCGCCAGCCCTGCCGCAGCAACTCCCCGAACGCCGAACGCCGATCGGTGCGGCAGGCCATCGCCACACCGATCTGACCGGCCACGATGCAGGTGAACGCCACACTCGAGGCCTGGTGCTGGATGGCCGTGAGCACGGGGCCCGCCTGGCCGTGGAGCAACAGGGGGGCGGCCTGGCGCAGCTCGGCCCAGCTCACACCGTGGAGGTGCCAGGTGAGCAGATAGCCCGCCATCGCCACCACCGCTT
The DNA here is from genome assembly GCA_044342135.1 of Cyanobium sp. Classification (GTDB taxonomy): domain Bacteria; phylum Cyanobacteriota; class Cyanobacteriia; order PCC-6307; family Cyanobiaceae; genus Cyanobium_A. The sequence continues at coordinate 4,410 of JBIIQK010000117.1, read as the reverse complement.
CCGCCAGCCCCAGCACCAGATAGGCCCGAACCATCAGGGGGCGATCCAGCAGCGGCGCCGTGCGCCGCCGGGGGGGCTGGTGCATCAGGCCCGCCTCCGGCGCCTCCGCCCCCAGGCCCAGGGCCGGCAGCAGATCGGTGCCGAGATCCACCGCCAGGATCTGCAGCACCGTCAGGGCCGCCGGGATCTGGAAGGCCACCATGGCCAGGAAAGGCGTCATCTCCGCCACGTTGCTGGCCAGCACGTAGGGCAGGAACTTGCGGATGTTGGCGACCACGCCGCGGCCGTAACGCACGGCCGTCACGATGGTGGCGAAGTTGTCGTCGAGCAGCACCACATCGGCGGCCTCCCGGGCCACATCGGTGCCCTCGAGCCCCATCGCAACCCCCACATCCGCCGCCCGCAGGGCCGGGGCGTCATTCACCCCATCGCCGGTGACCGCCACCACCTCGCCCAGGGCGCGGTAGGCCTGCACCAACCGCAGCTTCTGCTCCGGGGCCATGCGGGCAAACACCAGCCGGTTGCGGTACTTGAGCAGCTGGCGCAGCTGCACATCGCTGATCAGGTCGAGGTGGTCGCCCTGAATCACCCGCACCGGGTCAGCCTGCGGCAAGCCCTGGCACCCGTCGGGCGGATCCAGCAGCCCGATCTGCCGCGCGATCGCCTGGGCCGTGAGCCCGTAGTCACCCGTCACCATGGTGACCTTGATGCCGGCCTGGTGGCACTGGCGGATGGCCTCGGGCACCTCAGGCCGGGGCGGGTCATAGAGACCCAGCAGGCCCACCAGGGTGAGGTGCTGTTCCAGCTGGTCAGCCGGGGCTGAGAGCAGGGAGCCATCGAGCCGGCGCCGGGCCACAGCAATGACGCGGTAGCCCCGGGCCGCCAGATCGTCGTTGGCGGCCACCGCCGCCGCCCGCCCCTCGGGACCGCAGTGGGCCAGCAACTCCATCGGCGCCCCCTTGGTGATCAATTGCAGGCCGCCATCGCGCTCCACCACCACGCTCATGCGGCGCCGATGGGAATCAAACGGCACCTCGCGGCGGCGGGGATGGCGCTCCTGCAGACCATCGGGGCTCAGCTTGTGGTCGAGCGCCGCCATCCACATGGCGGTCTCGGTGGGGTCGCCGATCGCCCGCAGGGCCTCACCGCTGCGGTCGAGCCGGGCATTGGAGCAGAGGCAGGCCCCCTCCAGCAGCTCCTGCACCCCGGCCCCATCCCCAGCACCCTGACCCTCCCAGGGCAACCAGGTGACCTCCACCGCCATCCGGTTGCAGGTGAGGGTGCCGGTTTTATCGCTGCAGATCACACTCACCGAGCCCAGGGTCTCCACGGCCGAGAGCCGGCGCACCAAGGCCTTCTGACTGGCCATCCGCTGCACGTTGATGGCCAGGGCCAGGGTGACGGTGGGCAGCAACCCCTCGGGCACGTTGGCCACGATGATTCCCACCGCGAACACCAGGCTCTCCAGCGGGGCCATCCCGACAAACAGCAGGCTGAGGCTGAAGGTGATCATGCCCATCACCAGGGCGATCACGGTGATGGTGCGCACGATGTGGCCCACCTGCTCCTCCAGGGTGGTCATCCCGCGGGGGGTAGCGGCGGTGAGGTGGGCCACATGGCCAAACTCGGTTTCGCCGCCGGTGGCGTAGACGATCGCCTCGGCCCGGCCAGCGGCCACGGTGGTGCCCGCCAGGGCCAGGTTGGCCCGCTCCCGGGTGGGGATCAGCGCCGCCTTGCCATCGACCGGAACGGCAATCGCCTCGGCATGGCGGGCCACCGCCTGGGACTCGCCGGTGAGCACGGAGAGATCCAGGCTCAACTCCAAGGCACGGATCAGGCGGGCATCGGCGGGCACCCGATCCCCCTCCTCCAGCAGGATCCGATCGCCGGGCACCAGCAACTCAGCCGAGATCTGGGTGGGCACGCCGTCGCGGAACAGGCGCACCTGGCGGGGCAGGGAGCGCTTGAGCGCCGCCAGGGTCCGTTCGGCCTGGTAGTCCTGCCAGAAGGAAAACACCCCGTTGATCAGCACCACCGCCCAGATCGCCCAGCCGAGCTGGGGGGTGCCGGCCGCAAATGCCAGGCCCCCGGCCACCCAGAGCAGCAGGGCCATGAAGTGCACCAGCTGGTCGATGAACCGCAGCACCAGGGGGCGGCGGCGCAGGCTCGGGAGGCAATTGGCTCCGAACCGCTCCAGGCGCCGCTGGGCTTCGAGCTGACTCAAGCCCTGGGGTGTGCTCTGCAGCGCCGCCGGCACCGCCTCCACCGGGAGTGACCAGATCGGCTGGCTGGCCGAGAGCAGCACGGAGCCATCAGCAAGGCGGACCGTTTCATCATGGACAGCCTGTCCTTACCGTGCCAGCAGGTTTGCTCCTGCTGCCGCACCCATCCCGATGCTCAGTCTGCTGATCGACCTGGTTGTCATCTTCGGCCTGTCGGTGCTGGCGACGCTGGTGTGTCACCGCCTGCAGCTGCCATCGGCCATCGGCCTGTTGGTGGGCGGCGTGCTGGCGGGGCCCGAGCTGCTCGGCCTGGTGCGCAACGTGCACGAGATCGAACTGCTGGCCGAAGTCGGCGTGGTGCTGCTGCTGTTCGTGATCGGGCTGGAGATCTCGATTGCCGACCTGGCGCGGCTGCAGCGCTTTTTCTCCGTGGGCGGCAGCGTGCAGTTCTTCGGCACCGCCGCCGTGGTGGCCGGCATGCTGCTGCCCACCGGGCTCAGCCCCCAGCAGGCGATCTACCTGGGCTTTGTGGCGGCCCTCTCCAGCACCGCCATCGTGCTGCGGATGCTGCAGGAGCGGGCCGAACTCGACACCCCCCACGGCCGCTCGGTCCTCTCGATCCTCATCTACCAGGACGTCGGCGTGGTGCCGGTGATGCTGATGGCGCCGCTGCTGGCGGGCGGAGCCGGGGGATCGGGATGGGGCGCGATCGGCCTGCTGCTGGCCAAGGTGGCCCTGGTGGGCGTGTTCGGCTACTGCGCCTACCGCTGGCTGGTGCCGTTCGTGCTGGAGCGCATCACCCGCACCCGCAGCTCGGAGGCCTTTCTGCTGGGGGTGTTCATGCTCTGCGTGGGCATTGCCGTGCTCACCCAGTCCCTGGGGCTGTCGCTGGCCCTGGGGGCCTTCCTGGCGGGCTTCATCCTCTCGGAATCGAATTACTCCCATCAGGCCGTGGCGGTGATGCTGCCCTTCCGTGACGTGCTGATGAGCCTCTTTTTCGTCTCGATCGGGATGTTGCTGAACGTGCGCTTCCTGCTGGCCCATCCCTGGCAGATCGCCCTGCTCACCGCCGGTGTGGTGCTGGTGAAACCGCTAGTTGGGGCGATCGCCTCCCTGCAGGTGGGCCTGCCCCTGCGCAACGCGGTGCTGGCCGGCATGGCCCTGGGCCAGGTGGGTGAGTTCTCCCTGGTGGCCACCAAGGCGGGGGTGACGGCGGGGCTGCTCAGCCAGGACATCTTCCAGACCGTGCTGGATGTGGCGGTGCTCAGCATGGTGGCCACACCCTTCCTGGTGGCCAGCGGGCCGGGCCTGGCGGACTGGTTGGCGCGCACTCCCCTGCAGCGGCTGCAACAGGGTCGGCTGTTGCGGGGTCGGCTGCTGGAGGAGGCGCCACCACCCAGCGAGGCTTACAACGGCCACATCCTGATCGTGGGATTCGGCGTGACCGGCCGCAACCTGGCCCACACCGCCCGCCGCAGCAACGTGCCCTATGCGGTGGTGGAGGTGAATGCCGGCATCGTCAAGGAAGCCCGGGCCCAGGGGGAACCGATCCACTACGGCGATGCCAGCCAGCCGCCGATTCTCGAGCTGGTGCACGCCGACCGCGCCCGCGCCATTGTGGTGGTGATCGATGATCCCGCTGGTGCCCGGCGGGTGGTGGAGCTCTGCCGCCGATTCGCTCCTGACGCCTACATCCTGGTGCGCAGCCGATACCTTCGGGAGGTGGAACCGCTGATGGCGCTCGGCGCCGATGAGGTGATCGCCGATGAACTGGAGGTGTCGATCGAGGTGTTCTCCCGGGTGCTGGCGCGGATGCTCGTGCCCCGCGAAGACATCAAGGCCCTGATCGGCGACGTACGCGGCGACTGGCGCCGCATGACCCGGGGCCTGGCGAAGGAGGCCACCTCCGTTCATGACCTGCGGGTGGCGGTGCCCAACCTGGTGACCCATAGCCTGCGGCTGGGGCCCGGCTCTCCCCTGCTGGGCACCAGCATTGCCACCAGTGGCCTGCGCAAGGAGCACGGCGTGACCGTGCTGGCGGTGACGCGCGACGGCAAATCCCTCGGCAACCCGCCCGGTGAGCTGAGGTTCCAGCAGGGAGATGTGCTGTTCGTGATCAGCCCCAGCGACTGGGAACCGGATCAGGTCAGCTGATCAGGTTCCGGCGGAGTTGGCGGATGCGCTCCAG
>JBIIQK010000295.1:0-5644 GCA_044342135.1 Cyanobium sp. | reverse complement strand
AAGCAGCTCCACTCCCTTGACTCCTCCATCGCTCTTGTACCAGGGGTCCTGACAGAGGGACACGAAAGCCTTCCTGGCTTCCTCCAGCGTCTGGAACTGACCCACTGTCACCGTTCCCCAGGCATCGTGAGTTTTGATCGTAAATGTCATCGCAGTATTGAGATGAAACACGGTGCCGTCGTCGTGTCCGCAGGCGCTCGCTGCCCTTGTATTGGGCTCAAGCGTTCACTTGCTGAGCGCTTTCCAGACCCACCAGGCAACCAGGGCCACGAACACCCAAGGCAGCAGTGCCCTGAAGACCAGCAGCACCACCAGCACGACCAGCGCCGAGACAGCGGTGCGCTTCGTGAGGGCTTTCGCCTCATCGGTCATGTAACGCCAGCGAGGAATCAGGGACACGGGGGGCAAGGAGGGCGCTGGAAACCTAGGAAAACCGCTGCACTGCCGGGGCGCCAGGGTCGAGTGGTCGCCTTCAGCTCAGACCATGGCGATCAGGTCAGGACGGTTCGGCCCCACCCCCTCGGTTGCATCGCGATGGGCCATGGGCGGATGATCACCCCATGAATGGACAGGTGATGGACAACCCCCTTTGGATGCTGGTGCCCTGGGCCGTGTTTGCGGTTGCTGCCGGGTTGAAGTTCTGGCGCATCACCACCCTGTTCCGCAGGCACCTCCTCGGCAGCCCCTCAAGAACGGAACGCTTTCGACAATCGCTGGAGCGGATCTGGCAGAGGGATCAGCAGGCGGTGTGATGGAGCAGCTGAACTGGGGATACCTGCAACTGGGACTGGTGGCTCTTGCCTTTGGCGGTCTGCAGATCTGGTGGATCAGCAGCACCCTCCGCAACAGAGCCCTTGCACGGCCCTTGTCCAACCAGGACTTTCGCAAGACCCTGGAGAGGATCTGGTCTAAGGATCAGCAGACCCGATGAGAGCCAGCGTGGTGCTGGCTCGTTCACTGGCACTGACCTTGCTGCTGGGAGGCTGCGGGACCCTGAACAAGCCAGAGGGGGAGAGTGTCTGCCTCAACGGCGGATCCTTGTGTGCCGCTGCCGACGCACCTCCAGGAATGCGCAAGGTGCTCAAAGGTCACCGAATGACCGAAACCAAATGGATCGAGAAAACCAACAAGGAATCAGGCGTGCCTGACATCGGCGTGACAGCAGCGTGGGAACCAATCACGGAGAAACAATGACAGGGTTGCGCGGCACTCAAAAAACCCGAACATCACCAAACCGTTTCGCCAACTCCAGAGACTTGGCCTTGAGGTTGTCACGGAGCCCGATGAGCCGTGGGTGATCCGCATAATCACGGCGTACGATTAATGTGTCGCCAACTTCAAGCGGAATCTGAAGAGGAAGCACAACTTGGGGAGAGCGGAAAAGATGGAGGGTGAATGATGTTGCATAACCAACAGTAAGCCCTGACTGTATCTTGTTTTGCCAGTTATCCCTATAGCGCTGAAGATTGAGAGGAAGATTCCAGAGTCCCAGCCCCTGCAAAATCTCCTGAACCCTTGGGAAGGCGTGATCTGGCAGGGCCAATGAGGGATAGCGCTTGACATCCTCCAAGGTGATCGCTTCACCCAGCTCAAGCAACGGATGATCCTGAGCAACCACCAGGCGAACAGGCAGGCGCGTGAGATGGAAACAGGTCAGATCGTTGTCGTCGTCGTCAGGAACATCTGGATAACACCCGATCCAGGCATCAATCACTCCTTCACGCAAATGCTTGAGCGGGGTATGGACTTCTAAGAAGTCAAAGTTACCAACATGCCAGCCACTAAGTAGGCCATCACAAAACAAAGGACCCGAGTAGTACTGGGCTTCAATTCGCAAAGGAAGCTGGCGGAACCAACGGTAGCGCTGGTGAACAGATCTCTCCAAGTTAAGCAATGTCGTATCGCCATTCAACTCCCATTCGCCATTGGGCTTAACAAGTTCGATGGCGAAAATCTCAGAGACCCGAGATACATTTCGCGACACGGTTGGCTGGGTGAGCCCCAAACGGGCTGCCGCCGCAGAACCCGAACGCAACCAAATCAAATAATCCAGGCATGCGAGAGAATCTATGGATACGACCACAGGAACTCCGACTGCTGATACAGCTTAGTCCCCCGCGATTCGATATCTGACCATACAGAAATTGCATAAACTGGCTATGCGCAAATCGCATTGCAGACGGGCGGGCGTAGCGCCGCGGCCATCTGTCCTCCGTGGCCTCAACGAATGGGGCAGATCAATGGCTCAGCAGCCCTCTCGCCAAGCCCACCGGCAATCGTCACATGCTTGTTCGTACCAGCTTTTGCCACAAGATGGGAGCGTAGTCTTGATAACAAATCACGAGTTCTTGGATGGGTCGCATAGTCAGAGCGAACCACCAAGGCATCTCCAACAGTGATCGGAATGATCAGAGGACGCGGCTCCCAATCGGATTCATAAGCGCTTAGGGTCAATGGCGAAGCAACACCCAAATAAAGGTCCTCTGCAGGCAGCTACGCATGAGCAGAATTCTTCGACACACCCTCACGGACCAAGGATCCACGATGGGAAAAACCCATGCCATAAAAACGTTTCTGAAAAACTGGAAAGGCCAGCTCAGGCAATGGGAGAACTGGGAATCGCAATGCGTCCTCAAGTGTCAATGAATCCCCGAGAGCAAAGAGAGGGTGAGTCCGCTTGGCCACCAACAAGGTAGGCATTGAGCACAACTCAAAGACATGCAGGCCAGGCTCAACAGGAGCATCAGGCAATGAGCACAACCATGCATCAATAACACAAGACTTGAGGAGATACTTCGGCCGCTCGTACTCCAGATAATTCAAGTTACCTGTAGTCCAATCCTCAAGAGGGAGAGCCGCATAAAATTCACGAACCCAGTGCTGGCAATCAATCCGCAGGGGGCGTCCCTTCTGCCATCTCCAATATTGATGAACCTGACGCTCAGCATCAAGCAGATCGGTATTGCCATCCACACTCCACTCAGCCGAGTCTTTAACCAATTGAACGTCAAAAATGTGCTGACATTTCGTGGCAGCGCGACTAATGGTTGACTGAAGCCGAATTAATTTTTCAGCAGCGCGTTATCCAGTCCTTAACCATTGGAAATGATCAAACAAGCAGAGGTTATCAGGGTCAACCATCAGGCAAGCAAGGACCACCGATCACAAGCCCATTATCGTCTAAAAACGGACTTAACGCCCAATGCCTAAGAAGTCCGTGGGATTATTCAGATTTTGCATAAATGCTGATCCCCCGGCCACGCCCTAGAGGGCACAGGCATGATTCAGCTCCTCAATGTCATCAGAAAGCAACGCGATGCGAGCATTTAGGTGGTCTAAAAGAGCATCAAATACGGGATGGCCAATCAGCTCCCGCCTGGCCACCAATGCATCCCCGGAGCGGAATGGCAACAACAAGGGGAGCCGACAGAGATTCCCCCCACTCACCATCATGCTCAGTGGAGTGGCGTAACCAATCACGAGATCCGCCTCGGAGCGCCCTTCCCAGGCGTCACGCCGATAGCGCGTCATTCTGACCCCATCGTTCCAGAGGCCGAGTGCACCTAAAGACCGCTCTACCAGTGGATACGCTCCCTTGGGCAAAGCAAGCGTTGGAAACTCTGCAATATCACAATAGTCAATCTGCTGCCTCTTTAAAATTGGATGCTCTGGTGAACAGGTAAAGAACACGGGCATATCCGACAACACAACAGCACCAAGCTCAGGGTCATCACATGGGGGGATATCGGGTAACCCAGCCACCCAACAATCAATCACGCGCTCCCGAAGAAGGCGAAAATTTCTTGGGATTCCAACCATGTTGGATTGGCCCAACAACCAACCCTGCGGCAACGTGCTGCAATAGGTTGTGGCGTTCCAATAGGCCGCCTCCATCCGCAATGCACTCAGCCCTTGGAGTCTTGCCATTTGATGGACGCGGCGCTGCATCAACAGAATCGCCTGATCGCCATTGAGCTCCCACTCGCCATCTCTTCGCTCGAGTTCCAGGTCAAAAACCTGAAGAGCCTTGGAGCAATATCTTGTAACCGTGGGTTGACTGATTGAAAATCTCTTGGCCACTTCCTCCCCAGTCCTCAACCACTGCAACCCATCAAGCGCCTCCAGAACTTGGATGCCGACCAAAACACGAAAGGCGTCTTTTCAATATTATGCAGGTTCTGAATAAAATCAGCGAGGACCAGCTAAGCGAGGAGCAGCCGTTGAGCGCCTCAATGTCAAACACAACGCATCGGGCTCAACGCCACGCGGCACGGCCGCTCGCGCTCCGTTACAGAACTTCATAGGATGGCGACTTGGTCATCGGGCGGTCCTGGACGGGTCCGCTTTTTTATTGGGAAACCGCTCCGCAGGCGGCCCATGGTTGCCCTGCTAAGAGTCCCAGCGCCTCAAGGGTCGTGGGACTGTGGTGGTCTTCACGGGACCTTCTGGAAACGGAGAGGGTGGGATTCGAACCCACGGAAGGTTGCCCTTCAAACGATTTCGAGTCGTTCGCTTTCGACCACTCAGCCACCTCTCCATAGGCCCATTGGCCTGGGGGCACTTTAAGGATCGATCACCCCCGCACCGCCTGCAGGGATCCACTGGCACCGCTGGCCGCCCAGGAGTTCGGCCAGCCAGGCGGGGTGGCGCCGCTCAGCCACACCCGTTCGGCGCCCAGGGCACGCAGCTGGGTGCGCTCCCGGCCCGATGGCCGGAAGCCGAGCCACACCCCATCGAGCTGCTGCCGAACTCCACGCTGCGGCGCTCCAGCCTGCTCCTGCCAGGCCCAGAGCGCCTGGCGATCGGGCAGCAGCAGCCAGCGCCACTGGCCCAGCTCCAGCTGCATCGCCCGGCTCTCGATCGCCACCGGGGCCGCACTGAGGCCGCGGCTGGCCAGGCGCTGGCCGGGCTGAAGTGGCAGGCTGCCATCGGCGCTGGCCAGCACCAAGCCAGCCTGCCCCTGCCAGCAGGCCGGCTGCTCCGGCGCGACGGGATCGAGCAACAGGGCCCAATCGAAGCGCTGCACGCCCAGCCCCCGGGCCAGCTGGCCCGCCTGGCTGCAGCTGAAGCCATCGGCGGCGCCGCTCACCAGGGCAGCCCGGCCCCGGTGCCGTGCCACCAGCAGATCGAGCCGCCCCTGATGCACGAGGAGCAGCTGGTCGGCGCCCAGCAGGCTGAGGTGAATCGCCACGGCCAGCGCCAACACCCCCAGGCCCAGCACCCGCCAGCGGCGAGCCAGGCCCGGCACAGCCAGGCCGACCACGGCCAAGCTGAGCAAGAGCACTAGCCAAGGGGCCGGTCGCCCCAGTTGCCACTGGGCCATGGGCAGGGCGGCAAAGGCCTGCACCACCAGCACCAGCCCACGGCACAGCCAGTCGACAGGCACGGTGGCCAGAGGCAGCAGCAGCGGCACCACCACCGCCAGCACGGCCAGGGCCATCGCCCCCAGGGTGAGGGGCGTGAGCAGGGGGGCCACCACCAAGTTGGCGGGCACTGCGTAGAGGGGCACCACGCCGAAATGCAGCAACTGCAGCGGCAGGGTGTACAGGGAAGCCGCCAGGGGCACCGCGGTGGCCACCGCCAGCCAGCCCGGCAGCCAGCGGCGCAAACCCAGCTCCAGCGGACGGGCTGAGATCACCAGGGC
>JBIIQK010000116.1:0-5648 GCA_044342135.1 Cyanobium sp. | reverse complement strand
GGTGCGGATGGTGGCCGCGGCCCGGATCCTGATGCCCCACGCCCGGGTGCGGCTCAGCGCCGGAAGGGAGCAGCTGGGTCGGGAGGCCCAGATCCTCTGCCTGCTGGCCGGGGCCGATTCGATCTTTTACGGCGACACCCTGCTCACCACCGGCAATCCGGCGGTGGAGGCCGATCGGGAGCTGCTGGCCGCTGCCGGAGTGCGGGTGAGCGCATGAGCGAGCTGGTGGCGGCGTTCTACCGCTTTGCCGCCCTGGACGCTTTGCCCGCCCTGCGCGGCGAGCTGGTGCAGCTGGCCGGTGGCGGGGGCGTGCGGGGCACGATCCTGCTCGCCGAGGAGGGGGTGAACGGCACCATCGCCGGCCCCGATGCCGGGGTCCAGGCGGTGCTGGAGCGGTTGCGGCAGGTGGCGGGGCTGGAACAGCTCCAGGCCAAGTTCAGCCGGGCCGGCATTCCCCCGTTCCATCGCCTCAAGGTGCGGCTGAAGCGCGAGATCGTCAGCCTCGGTCAGCCCGAGGTGCGGCCCTACCTGGGGTCCGCGGTGGGCACCCCCGTGCCGCCCGAGCAGTGGGATGCCCTGATTGCCGACCCCGACACCCTGGTGATCGACACCCGCAATGCCTATGAGGTGGCGATCGGCAGCTTTGCCGGCGCGGTGGATCCCGAGACGACGACCTTCCGGGAGTTTCCCCAGTGGGTCGAGACCCGTTTGCGGCCCCTGGTCGCCGAGCGCCGTCCCCGGGCGATTGCGATGTTCTGCACCGGCGGCATCCGCTGCGAAAAGGCCACGGCCTATCTGCAGCAGCAGGGATTTGAGGGGGTGCACCACCTGGAGGGGGGCATCCTGCGCTACCTGGAGGAGATCCCTGAGGAGCGCAGCGGTTGGCGGGGCGAGTGCTTTGTGTTCGACCAGCGGGTGGCCGTGAACCACCGGCTCGAACCGGGCGATCACAGCCTGTGCCATGCCTGCGGCCTGCCGCTCTCGCCCGCCGACCGCCAGCTGGCCAGCTACGTGGTGGGGGTGAGCTGCCGCCACTGCCTGGATCGCTTCAGCGACGCCGACCGGGCGCGCTTTGCGGAGCGCCAGCGCCAGATGGAGCGGGCCCGCGGCCGGGGCGAGTGCCACCTCGGTGTCCCCACTCCCCCGCTCTGAGCGTTGATGCCGTGAACGCAGGGCCTGCGGTTCTCTACAGCTTTCGGCGCTGCCCCTATGCCATCCGGGCGCGGCTGGCCCTGGCCGCTGCGGGATTTGAGCCTGGCGTCGATCTGGAGCTGCGGGAGGTGAGTCTGCGGGCCAAGCCGCCCGAGCTCCTCGAGGCCTCGGCCAAGGGCACGGTGCCGGTTGTGCAGGCCGGCCCGCAGGTGATCGACGAGAGCCTGGCGATTCAGCACTGGGCCCTGGAACGCAGCGATCCCCACCGCTGGCTGGCGGGCTGGAGTGGGGCTCAGCTGGCGGCGATGGAGGCGCTGATCGCCGAGAACGACGGGCCCTTCAAGCACCATCTCGACCACTTCAAATACCCCGATCGCTATCCCGGGGAGTCGTCCGAGCTCCATCGCCGCGCTGGCCTCGCCATCCTGCGGGGCTGGGAGCGCTGCCTGGCGCCGGAGGGCTGGCTGTTGGGGAGCCGCCCCAGCCTGGCCGACTGGGCCCTGTTGCCGTTCGTGCGCCAGTTCCGCCTGGTGGATCCGCCGGCCTTTGACGCGATGGCGGATCTGCCGGCTGTGCAGACCTGGCTGCGGCGTTTTTTGCAGGGTCCGGAGCTGGCCGCGGTGATGGCGCCGCCCTGGGCTGGGCGCTCCCCCTGGCGCTCCCCCCGCTGGCTCTACCACCTGGCTTTGCGGCAGGAGTGGCAGGCGGCCCGGGCGGACGGCGTCTATCGCCGCTCCACCCGCGGATTGGCGCTGGAGGAGGTGGGCTTCATTCACCTGAGCGAGGCCCACCAGGTGCCGGCCACCGCCGCCCGTTTCTATGCCGATGTGCCGGCCCCTGAGCTGCTCCTGCTCACCCTCGACCCCCAGCGCCTGGCCGCTGCCGGTCTGACCGTTCGCCGCGAGCCGGCCGATCCCCAGGCGGTCGAAGCCCAGCCAGCCGCCGCCGTAGAGCGCTTTCCCCATCTCTACGGCGCCCTGCCCCTGGAGGCGGTGCTGCTGGCGGCGCCCTATGACCCGGATTCTGCTGTTCAGACCAGCGGGGTTGCGGCATGACCGGGCCGGTGGCCCAGCCCAGTCTCCAGGTATTGGAGTCCGAGGCGGTTCGCCGGGGCCTGCTGCTGCGCCTGCAGGTGAGCCGTCCGCTTGGGTTGGCCTGGACCCTGCGGGTTGGCGTGGCGCGCCGGCGGACGGGTGGGGAGCGCAGCGGCGGATTGGAGCTGCTGGGCGAGCTCAAGGGCTGGGCCCTGCCCACCCCCGCGGGCCTCCGCCTCGACACCATGCGGGTGCAAGGCGAGCAGGTGGCCGCCGTCGGCCCGCTGATCTCTGCCGCCAGCTTCGCCTGGGCGCTGGAGGCCACCCCCTGCCGCCAGGCCACGATCCTGGCCATCCGCGACAGCGACGCCCAGCACCGCCGTCTGGTGCGCTATTTCAGCCAGCTCGGATTCCAGCCCCTGCGCGAGCTGGGTGCCGGGCCGGCTGACCTGGCCCCCCGGTTGCTCTGGGGTGGCTCCGGGCTGCTGATGTGGGTCGATTGCGTTGAGGGTCTACGCCGCAGCAGCCGCCGGCTCGGGCTTGGGGGGCTGGATGGGCTTTGATCCCCGTCGCTGGCGGCCTGGCGCCAGCGGTCCGCCGGTGACCAGCAATGTTGAGTCGCTGCTGGCCGAGAACGACGCCCTGCGCCGGGAGGTGCGGGCCCTGCGCAGCCGGCTGGAGCAACTGCAGCACCACAGCCGCACCGAGCCCCGTGCCGACCCCCATGCGGCCCACGGTCTCACCCCCGACCGGGTGGAGCGCTGGGGGCAGGCAATGGCCGCCCATCCCCAGTGGCAGGCCCTGCGGATCGGACCGCCGGCCGGGTTGCGGGGGGTGATCGAGGAGCTGCGCAGTCGCTGGTGGAACCCCGAGCTCAGCCTGGAGCAGGAGCTCGACCGCCGCTCCCCCGGGCTGGGGGCCGCATTGGCGGAAGCGCTGCGGGGGCCCCACAGCCGGGTTCGCTGGTCCGTGCGGGCGGCCTTCGCCCTCTATGGCCCGCGGGCACCGGAATGGCTCAGTGACGCCCCCTTGCAGGTGGTGGAGGAGTTGGTGCGCCGGCAGGCCCAGCTCAGCCAACGTCGCCGCGGCACCCGCACCGAGAACCACTCCCACACTCACCACGCCCACCACCACGCCCACACCAAGGCCCAAAGCAAGGCCCCGGCGTCGCCCCCAGATCCCCGCTCCAGTGCCCTGCGGGAGCTGGGGCTGGAGCCCGGGGCGAGTGTGCCGATGATCAAACGTGCCTATCGGCGCCTGGCCAAGGCCCACCACCCCGACCTGGGTGGGGATGTCGAGGCGTTTCACCGGCTTGAGGCGGCCTACCGGCTGCTGCTGGGCTGAGTCAGAACTGCAGCTGCAGTTGCAGGCCGGCCGCCAGGATGTCGTTGAGCTGGCCTGAGCCACCCGGGTTGATCACCCACTGCAGCACTGGTTGGAGCGAGAGGTTGGCGTTCAGGGTCACGGTGTAATTGAGCTCGAGCACGGCTTCGGCACTGAGGCCGGGGTTGAGCTGGCTGTTGAAGCTGCTGCGGCCGTAGCCCAGGGCCAGCACGTCGAGGGGGCGGCCCGGCAGCAGTCCCTGGCTCAGCCAGCCGCCGCCCAGAAACAGGGGGACGGGGTTGGTCTCGCCACTGACGGCGCTGTTCACCCCGAGCCAGAGCCGGTTGTCGAGGCCCAGGGGCAGGGGGGGCGCCAGGGTGAGCGTGCCGTACAGGGCGGAATTGGTGTTGCCCGAGCTGAGGTTGTCCAGGTAGCCGCCGCCGAGCTGGAGCTGGGGCGGAGGCAGCTGGCGGTCGATGGACTCGCCCCTGTGCTGGATGGGTGCCTCCATGGCCTGGGCGCCGGGGAGCCGGCTCGTGCTCCATTGCAGAATCTGCAGGTGGCCTCGGCTGAGCCCCTGGTCGGGATTGACGCCGAACAGGGAGGCGAGGTCCTGCTCGGCATCGATCCAGAAGGCGGCATAGCGCCATTCGCCGTAGCGGCCGGCGCCTCCCGGCTTCCAGTGCAGTTCCACGCCCGGTGCGATGTAGGGATTGATCGGCAGGCCCTCCATGCTGAAGTTCAGCGTGTCGTTGAGCGCGGAGTGCACGTATTGGTCGAGCACCGGCGTTGAGACGAATCCCGGATTCAGGGAGAACACCCCTGCCTTCACGGCCAGCTCCCCCCGGCCCGCCCGGCGCTCGAGGCTCGCCTCCGTGAGCCACAGGCCCGTGGGATGGGCCGTGCTCTGCAGCGGGTAGGCCGCACCGATGGCGGCATTGAGCTGGGGATCGCCGCTGAACAGCATCAGCTGGAGGTTGGTCTGCCAGTGATCCCCCTCGTGCCACTGGTCGGTGGGCTTGCTCAGCCCGCTGCTGAACGTGGCCCCGAGGGTGAGCTGCTGCATCCAGACCCCCTTCTGCGCGGAGCCCCCGCTGGGGTTGCCGAGGGGCTGGGCCTGCAGGTTGAGGTCGAGGTCGACCCAGCCCGGAACGGCCAGCAGCCGGTTGAGGCTGGGGGGATCGGCAGCGGGGGGGGGAGCCGAGTCCTTGGCTGGAGGGGCGGGCGGCTCGGCGTGGCCGGCCGGGGTCAGTCCGCCGGCTGCCAACACCAGCAGGGTCTTGAGCAGGGGGAGGATCAGCCCGGTGGGACGCAACACGTTGGGCACCGTCTCGAGCCTCTAGAACTGGATCCCTGGGCTGGGAGCCGGCAGGGTGCCCGCCGCGTCGTAGCTGCTGCGCACCAGGGGACCGCTGCGCACCTGGGCAAAGCCCAGCTCCCGGGCGGCGATGCCCAGCTGCTCGAATTCGGCCGGGGTCCAGTAGCGGGCAACCGGGATGTGGGCCAGCGAGGGGCGCAGGTACTGGCCCAGGGTGAGGCGCTGGCAATCCACCGCCCGCAGGTCCCGCAGGGTTTGCAGCACCTCCTCCAGGGTTTCGCCGAGCCCCAGCATCAGGCCGCTCTTGGTGGGAATGGTGGGCGCCAGGTCCCGGGCGGCGGCCAGCAGCCCCAGGGAGCGGCGGTAGGTGGCGCCGCGGCGCACCTCGCCCTGGAGGCGCTCCACCGTTTCCAGGTTGTGGTTGAAGCACACCGGAGCGGCCGCCAGCACCGTGGCCAGCCGTTGCCGTTGGGCGGCCAATCCCTCGTTTTCGTCGCGATGCCCGCCCCAGAAGTCGGGGGTGAGAACTTCGATGCCAACCCCAGGTGTGCGCCGCCGGATTGCAGCCATGGCCGCAGTGAACAGACCCGCCCCGTGGTCGGCGAGGTCGTCGCGGGCGACGGCGGTGAGCACCACGGTGGACAGCCCGAGCGTGGCCACGGCCTCGGCCACCCGTTCGGCTTCGCCGGCATCGAGTGGGACCGGGGCCTGCCCCTTGTCCACCTGGCAGAAGGCACAGCTGCGGGTGCAGATCGGTCCCCCCAGCAGGAAGGTGGCCGTGCCGGCGGCATAGCACTCGGCGCGGTTGGGGCAGCGCCCCT
>JBIIQK010000115.1:0-5652 GCA_044342135.1 Cyanobium sp. | reverse complement strand
GCCATGGAGCAGGGCCTGCTGGTGGTGCCTGCCGGACCCCAGGTGGTGCGCTTCGTGCCGCCGCTGGTGATCCAGCCCCGCCACCTGCGCAGCGCGGTCGATCGCCTCGAGCGGGCGCTCACAAGCCTGAGTCGCTGAAGCAGCCTTGGCGACTGAAACGCCGCCCGCCGCCGGCGGCACCCCCATCGACAGCTTCGCCGACCTGATCGAGCCCTTCAGCCGCCGCGGCGTCGACCTGGGCCTCGATCGCCTGCAGGCCGCCCTGGCCGAGCTGGGCCATCCGGAGCGCCGCTTTGCCGCCGTGCAGGTGGCCGGCACCAACGGCAAGGGCTCGATCTGCACCCTGGTGCACCAGGCCCTGTTGGCCAGTGGCATCCGCGCCGGGCTCTACACCTCGCCCCACCTGGTGAGCTGGACCGAACGCATCCGGCTGGGCGACGCCCCGATCGCCGCACCGGACCTGCGCCGCCACCTGGAAACCGCCAACCCGATCGCCCAACGCCACCAGCTCACGCCGTTTGAGCTGGTCACCGCCGCGGCCTTCCTCGCCTTCGCGGAGGCGACCTGTGAGCTGGTGGTGCTGGAGGTGGGACTGGGGGGGCGGCTCGACGCCACCACCTGCCATCCCCAGCGGCCCGTGATCGGCTTTGCCTCGGTGGGGCTCGACCACACCGAGTTTCTCGGGCCGGATCCAGCCCGCATTGCCACCGAAAAAGCGGGTGTGCTCCAGCAGGGGGCCGTAGCCATCAGCGCCCCGCAGAGCCCTGAGGTGGCAGCGGTGTTGAACGCCCAGGCCGGGGCGGTGGGGGCCGAGCTGCGCTGGGTGGCACCCCTGGATCTGGCGCAGTGGCCCCTGGCGCTGCCCGGAGCCGTGCAGGCGCGCAATGGCGCCGTGGCCCTGGGAATGCTGCAGGCCCTGGCGGAACGGGGCTGGCCGATCAGCGATGACACCATCCGCCGGGGCTTCGCCGCGGCCCGCTGGCCCGGCCGGCTGCAACGGCTGAGCTGGCGCGGCCAGCCCCTGCTGCTCGACGGGGCCCACAACCTGCCCGCCGCCCTCGCCCTGCGCAGCGAGCTGGATGCCCATCCCGAGCGCCATGGCCTGACCACCGGCCCGCGCCACTGGGTGCTGGGAATCCTGGCCAACAAGCAGGGGCCGGAGATCCTCCAGGCCCTGCTGGCCCCCGCCGACCGGGCCTGGATCGTGCCCGTGCCCGGCCACCCCTGCTGGAGCCCCGAGGCCCTGGCCGCCGCCTGTCCCGCCCTGGCCGCCCAGCTCCATGGCGCCCCACACCTGGAGGAGGGCCTCACCCAGGCCAGCTCGCCGGCGCCGATCGTGGTGGCGGGCTCCCTCTACCTGATCGGCCACCTCCTGGGCGATCCCCCAGTGGGCTGAGCCAGAGTGAGGGGCCGCGGCCCTGCTCCCCATGTCTCCACCCCTCGGCCGACTGGCCACCGCCCTGCGCCGGCGGAGCCTGGGCCTGGCGCTGCTGCTCCTGATCGGACTGCTCGCGCTGGCGCCGCTGCCGGCGGCGGCGGAGTTCTCCGGGGTGGACTACACGCTCACCAACCAGAACGAACAGGATTTCAGCGGCCAGAACCTGGCCAACACCTCCTTCGCCGGGGCCACGGGCCGCCACGCCAACTTCCGCGGAGCCGACCTGCACGGCGCCATCCTCACCCAGGCCGCCTTCCCGGATGCCGACTTCGCCGGGGCCGACCTCAGCGGGGTGCTGATGGACAAGGTGGACTTCTCCGGCGTTGATTTCAGCGGCGCCATCCTGAGCGGCGCCATTGCTTCGGGCAGCAGCTTCCGCGGCGCCACCGTCACCGATGCCGACTTCAGCGACACCCTGATCGACCGGGTCGACCAGCGCTCCCTGTGCCGCGACGCCGAGGGCACCAACCCGGTGACCGGCGTCGACACCCGCCTCAGCCTGGGTTGCTGAGCCAGCCGCGCAGTTTGCCCGGGTTGAGCAGACCGGCCGGGTCATAGGCGGCCTTGGCCGCCACCTGGTCGGCATCCACCACCCCCAGGCCGCCGTCTTCGACGGTCAGCACATGGGGGTTGAACAGCACCGCTCCCGCCGCCTGGCAGTCGGCCATCAGGCGCTGCAGGGCCTCCTCGCCACGCCAGCGCACCAGGGGCAGGGCCGCCAACCGCGCTGCACCCTGCTGCCTGACGGCCTCCAGATGCCAGAGCAGGTCGTCACCCCAGCCGGCCCGCAGCCGCTCCAGGCAGGCCGCCTCGGGCTGGGGCAGCAGCATCTGCAGGTAGGTCCAGCCCGGCTGCTGGGCGCGCCAGTGCAGGGTGGTGTGGTTCCAGCTGAGTTCGCGCAGGGGCAGGCCCCGGCTCTGGCCCTGGGCGGCCTGCCAGCGCACCACACCGCCCCGGGCCGCCAGCCAGTCCGGCAGCACCTCCAGGGTGTCGGCAGCGGCGAGCAACAGCAGGCGATGCTCCTCCGCCCCGGGCTTCGGGCAGCTGGCCGGCCAGGGCAGGTGCTGGGCCACGGGCGCTTCCATCAGGCTGAGGGCATTGAGCAGCAGAGCCGTGGTGGGAAGGGCCTGGGCCGCTGCCAGGGCCTGGTCCCAGCTGTCGAAGCCCACCACCAGCTCCTGCCAGGCAGCCGCCTCCGTGGTGGGCAGGCGCAGGGCCGTGAGGATGCCATTGGTGCCGTAGGCGTGGTTGAGCGGGGCACTGGCAGCGGCGTCGAGGCGCAGCACCCGCGGCTCCGGCTCCAGGGTCACCACCTCCAGGCCGAGCAGGTTGCCGGCATCCCGCAGGAAACCCCAGCGCAGGGAGCCGATGCCACCGGAGCCCCCGGCGATGAAACCGCCGATGGTGGCGCTGCGGGCCGTGCTGGGCACCAGCCGCAGGGCCCGACCCCGGGGGACCAGCTGCTGGTCAATCGCGCCCATCAGGGCGCCCGCCTCCACCTCGATCACCCCGGTGGCGTCGTCCAGGTGCCGCAGCCGGTTGAGCGCGGACAGATCCAGCACCAGCCCCCCCTGCAGCGGCACGCACTGGCCGTAGTTGCCCGTGCCGGCACCCCGCACCGTCAGGGGCACACCGTGGCGGGCACAGGCTCCGGCCACCAGCCGCACCTGCTCCACCGTGGCGGCCGCCGCCGCCAACTGGGCGCGGCAGTGCTGGAGCACGGGCACCAGCACGAGCGAGTAGTCGTAGTAGTCGCGCGAGAGGCGCTCGAGCTCCGCGGGCGCCTCCGCGCCCACCAGGGGCAGGGCTGGATCCTCCCGCCGCAACTCGGCCGCCAGGGCGGCAATCGAGGACTCGGGGCAGCGTTCGGTTGCAGGTTCAGCCACGGGTTGCCGCAGGGGGCTCACCCCCATGCAAGCAGCTGGGCCGAGGGCTGCTCGGCCTGCGGCGGCGGCAGCCACTGGCCGGCCCGCAGCACCCGCCGCTGGGGCGGCCGGGCCAGCAGCTCCCCCCAGCTGCCCGCGCCCAGGAGCACCAGGTCGGCCGGGCCGCCGACGCGCAGCACCCCGTCCCAGGCCAGATCCAGCACGGCCGCTGCCGCGGTGCTGAACGGAGCCAGGCCGAGGCGCTGCCAGGGCATTAGCTGGCAGAGCGGCGCCGACCATCGCAGCAGCTCAACCGGATCGAAATCTCCACCCGGATACCAGGGGTCCTGCACGTTGTCGCCGCCCAGGGCCAGCCGAACCCCCGCCCGCTGGAGGCTGCGGATCGGCGCCAGGGGCCGGTGGCAGGGGGTGCGACCGGCGGTACGCGCCAGCAGCCAGAAGTTGGTGGTGGGCAGGGCCACCACCGCAATCTCCGCCGCCGCCAGCCGGTCGGCCAGCTGGTCACAGGCCCGGGGAGGCAGCAGGGCCATGCTGCTGGCGTGGCTGCAGGTGATGGGCACGGCCCGGCGCTGCTCCAGGGCTGCACGGGCCACCAGATCAACGCCGACCCCAGGGTGGGCGTCGGATTCGTCCACATGCAGATCCACCCCACAGCCGAGGCGCTCGGCCAGGTCGAGCAGGGCCAGCAGGGCCTCGCGGTCGGCGGCACGGCGGGAGCGACCCTGGCCATAGGGAGGTCCGATCACGCCGCCGAGCAATCCCCCAGCGGCGGCCACCCGGCGGGCCAGGGCTTCCCCATCGGGACTGAGCCAATGGGCCATCGGCGCCAGGGCGACCAGCTGCAGCTCCACCCGGCCGCTCCAGCGCTGGCGGGCCTCCAGCAGGGCATCCCAGCTGGGCTCGGCCCCCGCTCCGACGCTGTCGACATGGCTGCGGATCGCCCGGACGCCATGGCGCCAGGCCCGCTCGAGGGCCCGCTCGGCCCGCTCCGCCACCTGGTCGGCCGTTCGCACGGCGTATTCCCGCTGGTTGGCCGCCAGGGCCGCCGCCATGGTGCCCTCCCGATTCGGGAAGGCGTCGCCACTGAAGGCCTTGTCGAGGTGGGCGTGGGGCTCCACCAGGGGGGTGAGGGCCAGCGGCAGGGCCTGCCCGGTATCGGGCGATTGCGACGGCAGGGGCTTGATCGCCGAGATGCAGGCGCCGGTCACACGGATCCGCAGCGGCACCAGGCCATCGGCATCGGCCCCAAAGCCGCCCACCAGGCGGGGATCCAGCAGCCCACGGGGCAGGCGCAGATCCAGGGTGCTGCTGGTCACGGTTCCTGCTGGGGGCGGTCACTGGCGGCGCGGACCAGCACAAACTGACCCGCCACCCCAACCACCGTGGAACGGAAGCGCGGCACCCGCCAGCGCAGCAGGCTCTGGCCGCCGATCTCACTGCTGTACACGCTCAGCAGGCCGAGGTTGGTGCGACGGGTGTGGTCGGCCACCACGGTGCCCAGGGCGCTCCGCTGGGCCCGCACCAGGTCCTGGCAATTGGTGACCGCCATGCGCATCAGCACCGGCAAACCGCCGTCGCCGCAAAGCTCTTCACTGATCTCATCCACCAGACGCTCGGCAGCAAAGGCCTGGAAATCGGCGGGCGCCGGATTGGTGATGGCCAGCCCGCCCGCGCCGAGAGCCACCACCACCAACCCCGATACCCAGGGAGTGCGGGCGGAGTCCTCCGGGTGACCAGACAAGCAGGCGCGAGTCATCGGGCACATCCACGTTGGCACCAAAACCTGGTGCCAGCCGCCAATCACGCTTGAATGCGGCATCAGAACGGCGGAGATGGAACAAAAACTCGTCGCCACGGCGCTCCTCGCGGCGGTTGCGGCCGTTCTGCTCGACCCCGGCTCCGCTGTCTTGGTGCGCCGTGAGCTGGCGCCCCTGCTGGGCCAGCTGGCCCCTCTGGCGGCGGTGCTCCCCCAGCTGCTCACAGGGGCGGGGATCCTCAGCCTGGTCGCCATCCCGATTCTCTGGCTAAAGCCCCACTGAATCGGGTCCCTGGACTGGAGGTGGCTTGGTACATTGGACTTGACCACGGCGGGCGTAGCCAAGTGGTTAAGGCAGCGGCTTGTGGCGCCGCCATTCGGGGGTTCAAGTCCCCTCGCTCGCCCTTGTAGACCCAGCCACCTCGTCCCCGCGTCGAGGTGGTTTTTTTCTGTCTTTAACCCCCCAGCAGGGCCTCGAGCAGGGACGCGGCCCCCTGGCGCACCGGATCGGCACAGGGCAGGCCGGTCTCCGCTGCCGTGGCCGCAATGGCCGCCTCCACCTCGGCACCCGC
>JBIIQK010000294.1:0-19169 GCA_044342135.1 Cyanobium sp. | reverse complement strand
GGTGCGGGCACCGTGCCAGATGTGGCCAAAGAAGAAGAGCAGGGCGAAGGTGGCGTGGCCGAAGGTGAACCAGCCGCGGGGTGAGCTGCGGAAGGTGCCGTCGGAGTGGTAAGTCTCGCGGTCGAACTCAAACGCCTCGCCCAGCTGGGCCTTGCGGGCCAGCCGCTTCACGTCCGCGGGATCGGTGAAGGTTTGGCCGTTCAGAGCACCGCCGTAGACGGTGGCGGTCACACCGGTCTGTTCGAAGGAGTACTTCGCTTCAGCCCGGCGGAAGGGAATGTCAGCCCGCACAATGCCCTCCTGATCCTGGAGAACCACGGGGAAGTTCTCGAAGAAGTTGGGCAAGCGACGCACCTCTAGGTCGCGGCCATCTTTGTCGGTGAAGCTGATGTGCCCCAGCCAGCCGGTGGGCAGGCCATCGCCATTCACCATCGGGCCCACGCGGAACAGGCCACCCTTGGCCGGGCTGTTGCCCACGTAGTCATAGAAAGCGAGCTTCTCAGGAATGGAGGCGTAGGCCTGTTCCTTGGTGGCGCCGTTGTCGAGGGCGGTCTGCACACGACGGTTGATCTCCGCCTTGAAATAGCCCTGGTCCCACTGGTAGCGGGTGGGGCCAAACAGCTCGACGGGGGTGGCTGCGGCGCCGTACCACATGGTGCCCGCCACGATGAAGGCAGCAAAGAAGACGGCGGCAATGGCAGAGGCCAGCACCGTTTCGATGTTGCCCATGCGGAGGGCCTTGTAGAG
Organism: Cyanobium sp.; assembly: GCA_044342135.1. Classification (GTDB taxonomy): domain Bacteria; phylum Cyanobacteriota; class Cyanobacteriia; order PCC-6307; family Cyanobiaceae; genus Cyanobium_A. The sequence continues at coordinate 18,422 of JBIIQK010000294.1, read as the reverse complement.
GCGCTCCGGCGGACGGGTGGTGATGTGGAAAATGCCAGCAATGATGCCGACGATGCCGGCGGCAATGTGGTGGGCCACGATGCCCCCGGGGTTGAAGGGGTTAAAGCCTTCTGGGCCCCACGAAGGTTGGACCGGTTCCAGGTGTCCGGTAATGCCGTAGGGATCGCTGACCCACATGCCGGGTCCGAAGACGCCAGTCAGGTGGAAGGCGCCAAAGCCGAAGCAGCCGAGGCCTGCAAGCAGGAGGTGGATACCGAAAATCTTGGGCAGGTCGAGCGCCGGTTCACCGGTGCGGGGGTCCTGCCAAATCTCGAGATCCCAGTAGGTCCAGTGCCAGATGGCTGACAGGAAAAGCAGGCCGCTGAAAATGATGTGGGCAGCAGCCACACCTTCAAAGCTCCAGAAGCCGGGGTCAACCCCGGTCTCTCCGGTGATGCTCCAGCCGCCCCAGCTGCCGGTCACGCCAAGGCGGGCCATGAAGGGCATGACAAACATGCCCTGGCGCCACATCGGGTTGAGCACCGGGTCGGACGGATCAAAAATGGCGAGCTCATAGAGCGCCATGGAGCCGGCCCAGCCGGCAACCAGGGCGGTGTGCATGAGGTGCACGGCGAGCAGTCGGCCCGGGTCGTTGATCACGACCGTGTGCACCCGATACCAGGGCAATCCCATGGGGGGTAGTTCTGGGTGGGTTGGGCGATCGTAAGGGGCACCCCGGCCGCCGCGCGGCCCAGGTAACGGACCGCAACGGCCTGGCTCACAATGGGGGTCTCATCAGGGAGTGCCCCATGCCCGTGATTCGGTTTGTGCGCGAGGGACGGGATGTGGAGTGCTACCCCGGCGAGAACCTGCGCGAGGTGGCCCTGCGGGAGGGCATTCAGCTGTACGGACTCAAGGGCACGCTGGGCAACTGCGGGGGTTGCGGGCAGTGCATCACTTGTTTTGTGGCCATTCCCGAAGGCGCTAGCGGCCAGGCGCTGAGCGTTCGCACCGGCGTGGAAGACCAGAAGCTGCGCCGACGGCCCCAGAACTGGCGACTGGCCTGTCAGGCCATGGTGCAGGAGTCGCTGCTGGTGCTGACCCGCCCCCAGGTGGGAATGGCAGACCAGGAGGCGTTGGTGGCGGCGGCCCAGGCCCAGCCCCTGCCGCCGGGGCCCACCTCCTGGCCCGCCCCTCCGGTGGAGGAGGGGGATGACGAGGAGGTCGGGGAGGGCTCCCTCGAGGACCCAACCGCAACGAGCGGTGAAGCCTCCTGAAAACCGCCCATTTGGCGGTGATACCCTCCCAGCACTTCCCCAACAGCCATGGAAACCAACGATCTCGGCTTTGTCGCCAGCCTGCTGTTCGTTCTGGTTCCCGCGGTGTTTCTGATCATCCTGTACATCCAGACCAACAGCCGTCAGGGGGGCTGAGCCCGGAGGGCGGAAGGGCTCTCTAGCGGCGCCCTTCCGGTTCGCGCACCAGCAGCACCGGTGCCGGAGCGTGCACCCGGATGTAGTCACTCACCGAGCTGCCCAACAGGCGGTCGATGTCGACCAGCCCCCGGGCCACCACGGGTCGTCGGTCCTGGGAGGCGATGACCAGCAGGTCGGCCTTGAGTTCTTCGGCTGCAGCACACACGGTGCGTCCCACATCACCGCTGCGATGCAGCGCCTTCAGCTCCACGCCATAGCCCCGGGCCCGTTGGGTTGCCTTTTCGAGCACCTCATCGGCGGGGGATTTGCCCCCCCGGGAGGGGGTGATGTCCTGGCGGGTGACATGCACCCCGGTGAGGCTGCCACCCGGGATCTCACGCACCAGTTCACAGGCCAGCTTGAGGGCGTCATCCCCCACGCCGGTGCCGTCAATGGTCACCATCACCCGGTTGATGTGGCGGACATAGAGGTCGTCGCGCACCAGCAGCATCGGCCGGGTCGACAGCTGGAACACGTACTGGCTGGCGCTGTTGCTGAGGATGGCCTGCAGCCGGCTCATGCCGCGGGAGCCCATCACGATCAGGTCGCTGTTCAGCTCCTCGGCCACCTTCAGCACCGTTTGCTTGGTGTCGCCCTGGCGAATGATCGTGTTCACCTCGCTGGGGTTCAGGCCCAGGCGCTGCACCGCTTCTGCAGCGATGGCGGCAGCCTTCTGGGAGTGCTCGGCGAAGCTTTCTCCCGCCTGCTCGGGCACCACATGCAGCAGGTTGATGCGGGCCTGACGAACGGCGGGGATGTCGCGCAGCATGCGCACCATCTCCTCCACATGGCCCTTGCCGGAATCGGCGATCAGAACGTTGCGAAACACGGGAACTACTGGATGAAGCAGGCTCTCCGGCAGCCTATGGCTGATCCGTGGCCGTCATCCATCCGCCATGCAGACCGTGATCATGCCGAGCGATTCAGGGGGGTGGCTGCTGGAGCGCCGGGTGCTGCCCCAGCACACCGACCATGCCGGGGTGATGTGGCATGGCGCCTATGTGGCTTGGCTGGAGGAGGCGCGGGTGGAGGCCCTGGCGGCGGCGGGCCTGGCCTACAGCGATCTCTCCGCCCGGGGCCTGGAGCTGCCGGTGGTGAGTCTGGCCATTGACTACCGGCAGGCCCTGTTCCACGGGGATGCGGTGCGGCTCTGCAGTGAGGTGTTGCCCCGCCAGGGTCTGAAGCTGCCATGGCGGAGCCGCTTCCTGGCGTCCGATGGGGCCGTGGCGGCCGAGGCACGGGTTGAACTAGTGCTGGTGGATGTTTCGGGCGGGCCCGACCAACGCCGCCTGCTGCGCCGCCTGCCGGCGGACCTGGAAGCCGCCTTGGCGGCCCTGGTGCGCGGCCCGCATTAAGATCAGTACATCTGTACTGAATGTCACGTGGCTGTCTGTGGCGGGCGTGGGGCTGGCGATGGTGGAGCTGGTGGCGGTGGAGCTGGTGGCGGTGAGGCTGGTGGCGGGCTTGGTGGTGGGGTTGGAGAGCTGGGAGGCAGGGGGGCTGGATCGGCTCAGGCTCCCTGGTCGCTGCTGCGGGCGGCCGATGCGGGCGGCTGGGATCGGGAGCAGCGCCTTTGGTGGTTGCTGTGGTCGGGATGTCCTGGGCTGGGTCTGCGCCGCTTGGTGGCCATCCGCGACAGCTTCTGCAGCCTGGCCGTGGCCTGGGCGTCGCCACCCGAGCCCTTTGCGGCCCTGGCGGGGCTGGGTCCGGCGGCCTGCCGTCAGCTGGAGCGCTACCGCGCCCACTGGGGTCCCGATCCCCTGCCCCGCCTGGCTCGGGAGTGGGCCGGTGGGCGGCGGGTGCTGTTGCCTGCTGATCCGGCTTTTCCCCGGGCCTTGCTCGCGCTTGAGCGGCCGCCCCTGCGCTTGCACTGGCAGGGGCGAGGGGAGCTGTGGCCCCTGTTGCGGGGCCGTCAGGCCATTGCGGTGGTGGGCACCCGACGCCCCTCCAGGCATGGGATCGGCATGGCGGAGGCGATCGGGGCGGCCCTGGCCCAGGCCGGCTGGCCGGTGGTGAGTGGCCTGGCCGAAGGCATTGATGGGGCGGTTCACCGCGGTTGTCTGGCCCGGGGCGGCCGGCCTGTTGCGGTGTTGGGCACCCCCCTAGAGCGGGTGTATCCCCGCCATCACCGGGAGCTGCAGGCTGAGGTGGCCGCCCAAGGGCTTCTGGTCAGTGAGTTGTCCCCGGGCACCTCGGTGCAGCCCGGCCATTTCGCCGCCCGCAATCGCCTTCAGGTGGGCCTGGCCCGGGCAGTGGTGGTGGTGGAGTGCCCCCTGCGCAGCGGTGCGCTCCATTCGGCGGCCCTCGCCATGCAACAGGAGCTCCCGCTCTGGGTGGTGCCGGCCGATGCGGGAAAGGCCTCTGCTGCTGGCAGCAACCGCCTGCTCGCCCAGGACGCCACGGTCCTGCTCGACCCGGCTGACCTGATTCGTCAGCTGGGTCCAGGTCCCCTGGCTCCCACCGATCCCCCTGCCCCCTCGGGAGCTGGGGCTCCGCTGGCCGCCGATGCAGCCCTGTTGTCAGCCCTGGGCCATGGCGCTTCGCTCGAGCAGCTCTCTTTGGCCCTGGAGCAATCCGCCTCCGCCCTGGCCCCCCGCCTGCTGGCCCTGGAGCTCCGTGGGGTGGTGCGGGCGGAGCCTGGCCTCTGCTGGCGCCCCGTTTAGCCTGGTCCCATGGGGCAGGAGCAGCTCAACGGGGAGCACTGGTTGGCCTGGCGTCGGCGGCAACTGGCCTGGGGCGGCAGCCCGGCCGACCTCGACTGGCTGGTCGACCTGGCGGGGGGCCTCTCCTGGCAGCAGCAGCAGGAGTGTCGCCTCCATCCCCACCAACCGGTGGCGCTGGCTTGCGACTTGCAAGGGCTCGAGGCGCTCTGGCATCGCCACCTCCAGAACCACGAGCCCCTGCAATATCTGGTGGGCCGCTGCCCCTGGCGCGACTTGGAGCTCGCCGTTGCCCCAGGCGTGTTGATCCCCCGCCAGGAAACCGAAATCCTGGTGGAGTGGGCGCTCGAGCTGGGCTCCCCCAGGCCGGCCCTCTGGGCTGATCTCGGCACGGGTTCGGGTTGTGTGGCCCTGGCGCTGGCCCGTGCCTGGCCCGGCAGTCGGGGCTGGGCTGTGGACCGCAGCTCCGAGGCCCTAGGGCAGGCGGCCTTCAATCTCGATCAGGGGGGCGCCGGCGGCCAGGTGCAGCTGCTGGAGGGCAGTTGGTGGGAGCCACTGCGGCCTTGGTGGGGCCAGCTCGAGCTGGTGGTGAGCAATCCCCCCTACATCCCCACGGCTGTGTGGGCGGAGCTGGATCCGATCGTTCGGGAGCATGAACCGGCCCTCGCCCTCGATGGCGGCAGCGATGGACTCGATGCCCTGCGGTTGCTGGCGGAGGGTGCCGCTACCGGCCTGGCCCCGGGGGGGGTGCTGGTGCTCGAACACCAGCACGACCAGAGTGCTGCCGTGTTGGATCTGCTGGCGTTGGCAGGGCTCGAGCAGGTGCAACGCCACGCTGATCTGGAAGGCAAGCAGCGCTTTGCCTCGGCCCGGCGGGCGCCCAGTTAGCGCCTGCAACGGCCCGCCCCCTGATGCCACCCCGATGACACCCGCAGCACCCACCACCCTCACGGCTCCGGCCCTCGCTGCCCGCCTCCGGGAGGGGGAGCCGGGCTTGTTCCCCACCGACACCCTGCCAGCCTTGGCAGCTGCGACCGAGCAGGCACACCAGCTCTGGACCTTGAAGCAACGGCCGGCGGACAAGCCGCTGATCTTGATGGCAGCCACCGCTGAGGCGTTGCTGGCGGCCACTGGTGTTCCGCCCCGTCCCGAATGGCTGGCCATGGCGGCCTGGGCCTGGCCGGGGGCCGTCACCCTGGTGTTGCCGGCTCAGGGCTCCGTGGCAGAGGCCCTCAATCCCGGCGGGGACAGCCTGGGGCTGCGCCTGCCGGCCTGCGCTGCAGCCCAGGCTTTGTTGCGGCTCAGTGGTCCCCTGGCGACCACCAGCGCCAACCTCTCTGGAAGGCCTGCTGCCACCACGGCCGAGCAAGCCAGCGAGCAGTTCCCGGGCGTGCCCCTGTTGGCTCCATTGCCCTGGCCAGTGGCCGGTGGCCAGGCCAGCACCGTGGTTGCCTGGCGGGAGTCGGGGGGCTGGCAGGTGCTCCGGGCCGGTGCTGTACTGCCACCAGGGATCTAGACCAATTGCATGGCGGCCCTTGCCCTGGTGGTTCTTCTGGCGGCGGCGGCCTTCCACTGGTTGATGGAGTCGCTCTTAAACGTGCTGCCGGTCCTGATGGAGCTGGAGGCCCTGCCCTGGGTTCTGTTGGGCTTGGGAATCTGGTTGTTGGCCGGTCGACCTGCGGACCGTTAGGGCCGCACGGCAGCAGGTTTCTGCCCGCTGGGCTTGGACGTTCCAGACGGGCTGGCGGCTGGCGTCACGGGAGTCGCTGGAATCGGCTTGGCGTTGGCGCAGAGATGGGCCACCATCAGGTCTTCGCCGCCCTCGCTTTTGGATTCGTCCTGGGACAGGGGCAGACGCCACTCTCCCCAGGTTCCCTGTCCGGATTGATGGCTCACCCGAAGCGTGTCGCAGTGCACGGCCACCTTGCTGGTCACCTCTGGGGATCCGCAGATGCTGGTCGTGGTGCGCACGCCACCGTCCGCGATGCGCCAGGCGCTCCAGTCGTAGCGACAGCTGCCGAAGCTTTTCCAGCGGGGCGCTTTGAGCTGGCGGATTTTGTCGAGCAGAACCTGCTCTTTGGCGCTGGTCTGGCTCGGGCTGGCCGCCCCTGAGGCCGCCCCCGTGGCCGCGCCGGAGGGGGTGACGGCCTGGGCCAAGGAGGCTTCAATGGGCCCCAGCGGCAGGGCCAAGGTCATCAGGCCCAGCAGCTTTCCGAGGAAACACCCTGCATCGGCATGCCGTCTGAGTATCGGCAGATCAAGCTCAAGTCTTGCTGGCTGCGAGGAGTCTTTTGAGTCTCTTTCGCATCAGGGTAATCGGCAAATCGGCATCAATGAGATGTTCGCTGTTTTCGGGCAGAGGACCTTCCTCACTACCCATGGATTCAAGAATCAGACGGTCTTGATCGATCAACGTGCGTTCAAAATCAAGCAGTTGTTTGATGCTGACATCCTCTTCTCGGTCATTTCTCAAATAAAAACGGTTCACGATGCATGATTGACTGTCGATGGGAATGGCATATTGAACAATCCGTTGGCACAGACCATGCGACCAGTCAAGCTCCAAGCTGATTCCGAAAGGGGCGATCCAACGCACCGAGCGTTTGACGGTGACATCGTTATTGCCGTGGCCCAAGGCGCCGCCTAGTTTTTTGCTGTTGGTGAGTTTTAGAACTGTTGAGTAGTAGAAGCCATCGTCTGACTCTTCTATGGGAGCATCGATGGGTGTTGGAATCGGTGTGACTGTTTTGAGCAGTCCCTCATGAACAAAAAAGTGATGGTAGTGATCAAGACCGTTTTCAATCAGGCGATAGGCCGAGCAGTGCCAGACTTCATGAAAACCTTCAATCTGGCGAATCTTGGGGTCAACTGATTCTGGGAAATCAGGGATGCATGTCTGTGCATTGTTCTCAAAATTCACCCACACATAGCCATAGCGCACTGTGGCCGCATAGCTTTTGACCCTGCAGGAGGGCGGAATCTGCTGTTCCGGACATTGTGGCCTACTTCTGCATTCACCATTTCGATCAAAGCGCCAGCCGTGATAGGGGCAACTCAGTAGGCCATCGCTGTGGATCGTTCCCTGGGAGAGGCGGGCTGATCGATGACTGCAGCGGTCCTCAAGGACGCCAACCGTCCCATCGGCAGCAGGCCAAACCGCCACCTGGTGCCCAAGAACTCTGTAGGAGAGCGCAACGTTCTTCTCCAGCAGGCTGCTCGGGCAAAGCGGGAACCAGAAAGCCTCCAATGGCTGCGACGTCAAGGCCATCACTGATTCAGGTGAGACAGGATGCAATCAGTTCCTCCAACTCAAAGCTTAAGCACCGTTTGCATTGTGGAAGCCTGTCTTCTTCCATCAACACGTTCCTTCGCAAGACAAGCTTGGTTGCGCTGCCTGGGCTGCAACCAAGACCAGGGTTTCCACAGAACATCTCTTGTGCATCGCTCTGCAGTGGCTAGGAAAGGGATCCGTGCTTGCGCTAGGACCAGCGCTTCGCTTTCATGTCTTGCCGGGGAAGTGAGCCAATCGGTATCTGCTGAATTTGGCAGTTTAAGTTCATCGACATTTTAATGGCCTGCCGAACATTGTTTAGAATATCTGTGGTGTTTGCATCGGATTCCAGCTCAATCTCGAGCTGGATTTCGCTCATGCTTGAGCATTGGTCGACGATCACGCGATATTCAGCTGCAGCTGCATAGTGTCGTACCACCTCTTCAATGGCTGAGGGATGCACGTTGACACCGCGAATGATCACCATGTCATCGCGGCGTCCACGGATCCCCCCGACCAAGGTTAGGTGAGGGCTCCCGCAGGGACACAGGCCTTGAGCCGCTTGGACGAGGTCCCCAGTGCGGTAACGAAGCAATGGTGAACCGTGACGATCCAGCGTTGTGATCACGAGTTCACCGTCTTGCTTGTTGTCTATGGCGTGCTGATCTTCTGGATCGAGGATCTCGACAAAAAAGGAGTCTTCATCGACATGTAAAGTGTCTTTTTGAATGGCACATGGATAACTGATCGGACCTGTTTCCGTCATGCCATGGTGGTCATACACTCTTGCGTTCCAAGACCGTTCAATCAAGGCACGCGTTGCTGGAATCGAACCTCCAGGTTCGCCAGCGACAATGATGCGCTGGATGTTTGATGTCTCGATTGGCAGCTTGGCTGCTTTGGCCACCTCCGCTAGGCGCAGCGCATAGCTCGGTGTACAGCAGAGAACCGTGGCCTGTGTCTCCAAGATGAGTTGAATGCGTGCTTGGCTGCTCATGCCTCCTGTTGGAAGCACCACGCACCCGTGTTGAGTGGCGGCTTCAAAAGCTGACCAGAAACCTAAAAATGGTCCAAACGAGAAGGTGAAGCAAATCGAGTCATCCGCTGTGACACCAGCAGCCTGATAAATACGGCGCCAACAATTGAGGATTGCCTGCCAACTTTGATCTGTATCAAGCCAGCGGAGAGGCGTTGCTGTTGTTCCGCTGGTTTGATGCATTCTTTTGTACTGATCGAATGGACATGCCAGGTTCGTTCCATAGGGTGGATGCAACAACTGATCGCTCATCAGTTGTTGTTTGTCCGTGAACGGTACGTTGGCGATGAACGCTTCCAGGCTCTCCAGTGTGGTGTTGCCAGTGATGGGCTCAAGCACTGAGCGATAAAACTTGTTGTCCGACTGTGCGGCCAACAGTTTCCGCAGTTTAGACAGTTGAAGGTCTTTCAGGCTGGCTTGGGCGTTGCTGAAATCTGCTGTCATCACTGTCTTGCCTGGGACGAATAAAGCTGTTCGCGAGCAGCATTGCATTCAAGTCCTTGAAGCAGCTTTGTCAGTTCATCAGGTAGTTGTGCAGATTCAAAGCTCCCGTCGTCGTTGTGAACCACGCATACGGTCGTGTAACTGCCAACGGCGGCAATCGTTTGATCTGAGCTCTTTGCGATAACAAACTCGTACTGAAGTGAGCGACTGCTAATTTTGTTCAGTCGAAGTCGGATTTCAAGTTCATCTTCAAATCGCAACGGCCTGTGAAACTCGGCTGTGACTTTTACTCTTGGCCAGCCGTACTGAAGATCTCCGAACTTCTGCGTGACACTCAATCCCAATTGGCGAAAGAATGCGTGCTCAGCAGACTCCACATAGCAAAAAAACTTTGAAAAATGCACAATGCCAGCCATGTCTGTATCGCTGAAATCCACTCTTCTTTTTGCGATATGATGCCACAAGTGTTGATTCATTGTCTCGCTTCATATAGGGGTGTCCGGCCATGCGGCAGTGCTGCTGGCAGCTCACATTGCTCATGTATGGCGGCAAATAAGGCATCAAATTCTTTCCACAAATTGCCAATCAGGCAGTCAGTGAGATCGCTATGGACTTCTGGATGTGTGCGAAGCAACTCGGCAAAGCTGAAGCCTTCCGTGTAGAAAGCATAGATTAACTTCCTCATATTCTCGATACCTTTGCACAGCTCTTGGCCGTAAGTATGAAACTGTGCACTATCGAATGTATTCTTTGTTAACGCTGCATCAACTGCATCGGCAGCCATCACGGCGCTTTGCAGGGCTAGAAATACGCCGGAGCTGAACATCGGATCGAGAAATGCAAATGCATCACCCGTCAGAACGAGTCCATCGGCGGCACAATATTGAGATCGATAGGAATAGTCATTTGTGACCTGGCAATCCGATATGCGCTCAGCAGATTTTGTGCGGCTTGTGATCCATGGTTGCCGTGCCAGCTCGCGCAAGTAGATCGTCTCAAGATCTTTTGAGTCCTCGAATAAGTAGCTTCTTTCAGCCACAATACCGACACTGACGATATCGTCGGCTAGCGGGATGTACCAAAACCAACCTTGTTGCGGAAGCGAGGCAATCGTTGTGGCACCGGCATCAATTCCTTCATGACGTTGAGCCCCTTTGAAGTAACTCCAGATGGCAATCTTTTTGAGCGCGGGATCCTGTTTACGCCAGCCCAGTCCAGCAGCACTCACCATGGCGCGGCCGCTTGCATCAATGGTGATCTTTGCTCGGTATTGAAGGCTTTCGCCAGCCTGCGTTCTGGCGTTGACCCCTTTGACATACCCCTGTTCACGGATTAACCCATCAACGCTCGTGCGCTGCTGAACGATGGCACCACAATGTTGAGCATGATCGAGCATCAGCTGGTCAAAGTCATGGCGCGAGACTTGCCATGTTTGCGCACAATCATGCTGCGTATGCTCGGAAAAATAAAAAGGCTTGCTTGCAACTCCGGTCTCGCTGACAAACTGAACCGAATGTTTGGGCGTAAAACCTGCTTTTTTGATTTTTTCGAGAATCCCTATCCTTTGCAGAGGAAACCAGCAATATGGAATCAATGATTCCCCGATGTGATAGCGGGGAAAAGTATCCTTCTCCACAATCAAGACGTCCCATCCTTGTTGAGCCAGGATTGCGGCACATCCGCACCCACTTGGGCCAGCACCTATCACGACGGCATCCCAGGTGCGCTCACTCATCGAACTGTCCAGCATCTTGATCATGAGGACTGTAAAGTAGTTGCTTGCGCTGTTGTTGATCGGTGATGAGGTAGATAAAAGTTTTTCAGCCAATCATCGACTGTTAATAAGCCATCGCTCGTCACGGCAATGCCTTGACCATCAGCTTTGATGAGGTTCTGTTGTCCTAGGGCTTCCAGCTGAGCTTTAAATTGTTGTCTCAAATCGACGGAAAATTTAGCTGCAAAATCGTCAAAATTGACTCGACCAAGCTTGAGTTGAAGGATGAATTCCCTGATCATTGCTTCTTCCTGTGTGAGCTCGTATGAGCGCTGAACCGGCAGCAGGCCTGCTCTGACTGTGCTGATGTAGTGATCAAAGTTTTTTTCGTTCTGGTACAAACTGCCAGAGATGTGACCAAAGCTGGCTACTCCTAGAGCCAAAAGATCTGCACCATGCCAGAGAGCATTCCGGTAAATAAATTGATGGCAATCGGGATTTTTTACTGCCGTGTAAGCACTGGTTTGCTGATAGCCAGCTTCCTTCAGGGCAGTGAAGGCTCGTCTGACCCATTCTGCTTTTGTGTCCCAGCTATGCAGTAGAACGGGTTGTGCTTGAGCCGATTGAATGTGTTTGTAGAGAATTGTATTGAGTGGAATTTCCAATTGATAGATGGTCACCGAATCAGGCGCAAGCTCGATGGTTTTTTCGATCGCCTTGTCCCAGCTTGCATCCGTTTCTTCTTGCAACCCCGCGATGAGGTCGATGTTGATTTGCGCAAAATTGAGTTCTCTGGCCTTTTCGTAGCTGCTCAGAATGTGTTTTCCTTCATGGGCCCTGTTGTTGGCAGCCAAGATATGATCTGAAAAGCTTTCCACACCTAGGCTGAGTCGTGTCACACCTAGCTGCTTGATGGCAGACAGTTTTTTGGCATTCAGTGTCCCTGGCTCACCTTCAAAGCTAATCTCTTTGACTTTCTCCCAAGAAAGTATGTTTTGCGATCGTTCGCTTAAGTAATGAAGCTGATCGATTGACAGGTATGAAGGTGTACCGCCCCCAAAGTAGATAAATTCTGGCAAGCGAGATTTGAGCTTTGGTTTCTTGGCGTACTGCCTCAATTCTTGAACCAAGGCTTCTGTATAGCGATCGATGTCGCTGTTGCTCTTATCGGTGTAAATCTTGAAATAGCAAAAATTGCAGCGCTTGCGACAGAAGGGGATATGAAAATACAGGCCCAATGGGCTATCTGTTAGGTGAGGCTCTTCTAGTCTCTGCAAATAATCAGGTATTGCCTCTCGGCGCCATTGATCAAAGGGCGGATAGTTCGACACAAAATAGTTGCCAGGCTCTGTCTTTGCTGGCAATGGCTGTGCTTCATGCTTGCTTGGGCTTGATGCTTCAACCATAGCCGTCTGCCCTCGGATTTGCTGCAATCCCTTCCGATAATAGAACCCATTTGTGTCGGGGGCAATCGTTGTTCTTGTTTTATCCTTACGTTGTAGCGCGTATACCCTGTTCGGCTTTCCTGCTTGCGATGGTGAAGAGAGCAAAATGACCTTCTGCTTTGTGCACATCCCAGCATCTGAATGAGGAGCGGAATGGTTGCGGTTGTTAACGCTCATCGACGATTCGTAGAACCTTGCCGCCTTGCACGGGCAGAGTCGGGATGTTTCCGCGTTGGACGATTATCGCCTCCAGGTGCCCCTCTCGAAGTAACTTGGACACTGTTGGCAGCTGACTATTGATGGCAGCAAGAATAATATCTTTACACATTATCTCTGCTTCGATATAGAGTGTAGCTCTGTCTTCACTCCCCTGCCTGGTGACACGAATCTGACAGCGTCCTAGGTAGCTATTTAGACCTGACAACACTGATTCTATGTTGCTGTATTCGATTGTTGTGCCATTGATTGTCACACGTTCGTCACTGGCTCTGCCTTTAAGTTCGATGCGTGGATTGGAGCGACCGCATCTGCACGGTGCTTTCACCCATTGGCCAAGATCGCCGATGCGATAGCGAATCACTGGTTGTAGGCGGCGGTGCAGATGGGTGACGATAAGCTCTCCTTGTTCGCTCCCTTTGCCAGTGGCAACGTCGATGATTTCGACAAGCAGATCTTCATCCATTATGTGATATTGGTTTGACCCATGGAGTTCTTCACATTGCAGGCCAATGATTCCGCATTCAATATTGGCGTACACCAATGGAATTTGGATGCCAAGGGCAGTTTCTAGATCAGTTCGAACTTGTAAATTAAGTTCCTCGCCGCCGCAAAGCACTGTTTTGACAGATGGAATGCCTTGCTCGACGAGTCGGATCAAGGTTGATGGAAAGCCGACAAGTGCAGTTGGTTTTAGCCAGTGAATCAGCTGGCTTTGTTCTTCGTTGCTGATGGCACTACCGATCGGCAGAACAGTCGCTCCCAAGCGCTGGATCGCCTCATGCATACCCATGTAGGCTCCAGCTAGATTTCCTGGAATAAACATGTTGGCGACACTATCCTCAGGTGTTATTCCAGCGAGGCATAATGCCATGGCCAGTCTTCTGCTGATTCGCGCCTGTTCCTTGTATTCACGATAAATGAGTTTTCTCGGGCCGGTCGATGCAGATGTACTAAAAAGAACAGCGCCTTTGGGTTTGCTTGTCAGCAAATCAACCTTGTGCTCGGGATTGACATGTTGACGAATTTGTTCTGCGCTTAGCAATGGTAACGCATGAAACTCTCCCCACGTCTGGGGTTCCCTTAGCGTCTGCCGATAGAATGAACTGTTATCAATGGCGTATTTGCAGATTCTTCTAATCTTTGATAGTTTTTCGTCTTCTTCTGTCATTGTTTGGCCAATTCTTGTTTGCAGATCCTAGCCTTGGTGAGCCAATGGCGCCAAGCATTCTGATGTTTTGATTGCTAGCGCGCTCGAATCGCCGGCGTTGTCCAGATCGTCGAAGAATGTCTTGGGATAGGTGCCTTGTCTTCTCTGCTCAATGCAGTCCTGCTGGTTCGACGTGGACGACATTGCTTTGTGATTCTCCTTGCGTCGGCTGGACTGGCGCGTGTCGTCCTTACAAGGTCGCTTTGATCAGTGTTGGAGCAGCGTAAACGAGTCTGATCGATAGCAGCACGAAGGTTAGGCTCAGCAGTGTAAATGCGAGTTGCAGATTTTTGTTCGATGTCTGCATCAGGCTGATGTCGCTCCCTTGCGTCTTGGTAATGGATGTAAAGCCCTTGCCAGCCTTGCCCATGGCCCAGGCTGTTCGGATTGACAATGCAATCATCAAGATGCTTAGGACAATCGTGAAGGGTTTGCGCGTTGCTTGCGAGACGATGTATACGTTCGTCATCGCGTAGACCGACAGCGCAACCGCCATCCAATAACTTTTCTTGGCAAGTCGTTTGAAATGGGACGCTTGATCTTCGTTGAATTCGTATTCGGTTGAAGCCATCATTGAACTCGTAATTTTTTTTATCGTATGGACTGCTTTCTCGTTCGCCTGGGTTTTTAATAATTCTTGACTGCGGTTGGCGCTCTTGAGGCGTCTGGGGTCCTCATCCTTCTGTCAGCATTCTCGCAAACGCCTTCAGCTTTCCCCGGTAGTTAGTTGATGGTCGCTGTGTCAATTGCCTACAAGGACTTTTCGGCTCAGTCCTCCTGGGCATCGAGGATTTCCGTCCGACGCATCCAGGCGTGGATCTTTTGTTCCAGCTCCTTTCGGCCCTGAGCATGCTCTCGTGACTCATGGCTTTGTGGTTTGTTGTCGTTCAAGCCCCCTGGTGGAAAAAGTGATCGGAATGGAGAGGCGTCAACTTTCCTGGCAGAGGGGGCTCACCAGTGCCGCTGCGATAGCGGGATCTTCTCGCTCGGCGACATCCCAGGCCACGACCTTGCGGCTCCACACGTCGATCACCAGGTAGAGGTACAGCCAGATCCCGCGCACGGTGGTGGGCAGGTAGGTGATGTCCCAGCTCCACACCTCATTTGGACCAGCGGCTCTCAGCCGTGGCACTGGTCTTGGTTCCTGTGGTGGCCGTGCACGACCCCGCCGGTGAACCTGACCGTGAGCGTGCAACACCCGGTAAAAGCTGCGTTCCGAACCGATATAAAGCCCGCGATCGGCCAGGACCGGCACGATCTGGCCTGGCGGAAGCGCTGCAAATTCAGGTTCGTTGCAAGTCAGCAGAATCCGTTGGCGTTCCTCCTCACTGAGGCGGTGAGCCACGTGCCGGCAGCTGCCCTTGCGACGGTCGACGCCATCACCGTCACCAGCAAACTGTCGGCGCCAGCGCTGCAGCGTGGTGAGCCCCACGCCGAACAGCAGGGCCAGTTCACGGGCTCGCGCACCATTGGCCATGCCCTCGTCGAGGATCTCCAGGGCCTTCCGGCGATCGTCAGGCGACGTCAATCGTCCCCGTCCTCTCCCCAGAAGGCCTGAATCTTTTTTGAGGCGATCAGCAGCGCTGCGGCCTCCGCGAGGGCCTTGTCCTTACGGCGCAGCTCCTGTTGCAGCCGCTTGATCTCCCGCTGGTCCTCCTGGTGCCGCTTTTGGAGGTCCTTCTGATCGGCCATCGTCAGCAGCGGCTGGGCATTGGCATCCTGGGCTGCTTGGCGCCAGCGGTCCACCTGTTCAGGAAACAGCCCCCGCTCACGGCAATAGCCCCCCAGTTCTGTCGCGTTCAGACCGGCGGTTTCCAGGACCACCGTGAACTTGTCTGCCGGCCCCCAACCCTCTGGATCCTTCTGAGAAGCAGGAACCACCTCCCCCTGCAACCGCCAGGTCTTCCTCCAGTTGTAGAGGGTCACCACGTGAATGCCCAGCTCTGCTGAGATCTGGGCCACGCTCTGCCTGTGCGGCGGACTCATCCGCCTCCTTACGTCAGCTTTGACGGCCTCGCTGTAGCGACGCATTGCTCTGCTCCATCAAGCCCCCTGGTGAAAAAGTTGTCGGAACGGAGAGGCGTCAACTTTCCTGGCAGAGGGGGCATCCCGCTGCAGAAGGGTTTCTTCTATCTGGTGGCGACCGTGGATCTGTTCTCCAGGAACGTTCTCAGCTGGAAGCTCTCGAACAGCCTTGATACGGAGTTCTGTCTGCATGCTCTGGAGATGTCGCTGGAATACGGGCGTCAGCCAGAGATCTTTCATTCGGATCATTGCTGTCAGTTCACCTCTGGTGAATTCGTGGCCAGGCTGCAGGCTAAGCGGATCAAGAATAGCTGGCCAGGCAGGAAGAGCTGCTACGACAACATCTTGGTGGAGAGACTGTGGCGTACAGTCAAGTACGAGGAGGTGTACCTGCATGCCTACAGCGATGGCTGGGATGCAGAAATCAGCCTGGCCCGGTTCCTGTGGAGGTACCGCCATGTAAGGCCACACTGCTCTCTGGGAGGCAGAACTTCCTATGAAGTTTACACTGAGATCGAACCCTATTCCTCCCGCCTGGAGTTAACGATGTCAGGGCCCAGATCTGTCCAATAAAAGTCACCCCCCTCATTTTATTATTCATTGATAAACGGAATGGCAAACGAGTCTGCGTGCCGCAAAGGGGTAGATCGGTAATGATTTGAAATGAAATCTCCGTTGGATGGCTGAGCCTTATGACTTCGTTGGCTCAGGCTTGTCGTTTATCTAGTGCGTTTATCAACTCCGGCTGAATTGATTTGGCCCTTGAAATGGCAGTTGATTTGAGGTGGCGATAGCTTTTGTGCCAGCAATGACTCTGGTTTTTCGCTGCGTTGTACTGCACGGCTCTTGGGCCTTGCTTGTTACTTGAAAGGCAACCGATTAATCAACCTGTTGCTCAACTTGCTATAACTAGTGGACATGAGCCTGTGGGCCTTCCACTCCTCACTCCGGGCAAGCCAGGTATCCCTGGGCATAGCTGGTTCGGTTGGCAATGGCGTTGTGGATTGGGCTTATGAGAACATGCCTGTGTAGGAGTGCAACGGCAAACGAAGTTGAGATCTGGCCCGCCATCCCGCGGATCTGGGTTTTGCCGAATTCCGAATCAGAGCCATGCACTTGGTCCAGGGTATTGGCTGTCAAATCGGCGATATCTTTGAGTAAATCCGTGGGGTCCACTAGGGTTTCAGCAACCACGTTGTCGATTTCAATCGGATCTTTCAATGTGAGGGGCAATGGCGGTAGTCTGTCGTCCATCCGATAGGGACCTGAGCAGTAAGAATACTTAATCAACGAACGCTGAAAGCCCAGCCGAAGGCTAAGTTGTAATAGCAATAAGTGCAGGTATCGAGTGCTAGTAAAATGGAGTGATCAAACGAAAAAAAACTGGCTGCAATATAACCAAGAGGTAAATTAGTAATGCATAAAACGATCGCATGGGGAAATACGCTGCCAGGCTCTAAACTGGAGCGGCACGAGATAATACTTAAAGAGCTGGGTCCAGATGAAATGCGGATGGAAGTTCTTTATTGCGGCCTATGCCAAAGTGACCTTATACAGATTGACGGGTTGACAGGCAGAACAGGTTTACCGCTGATTCCGGGGCACGAAGTCGTCGGAAGAGTGGTCTCAGTAGGAGCTGGTGTTGACCCAATTCATGTCGGAAGCTTGAGAGGTCTTGGATGGATTTCGGGGACTTGTCGCCACTGTCAGTGGTGCCTATCAGGTCGCCAAACTCTTTGCGACAATCTTGAATTGACAGTTATCGGTAGAACAGGTGGATTTGCTAATGAAGTACAAGCTCATCAAGACTGGTTGATTAAAATTCCTGATGGAATTGAGCCTGCTATTGCCGGGCCATTGTTTTGTGCAGGGGCTACGGTTTTCGATCCATTAATGAGTGGCGAAATCTCACCTACAGCATCAGTGGCTATTATTGGAATCGGTGGCCTCGGCCATCTGGCAGTTCAAATTACCCGTGCATGGGGATGTCATGTCACAGGTATTACGACCTCGAAGGGAAAAGAAGCAGAGATTCGGGAACTTGGAGCTCATGATGTAGAACTGTTAAGCAACCTCCATAATTTGAAAGGAAAGTATGATCTCATTATAAACACAAGCTATCATGCATTAGACTGGGATGCAGTTATTGCGAGTTTAGCCCCACAAGGGCGACTCCACCAGCTCGGTTTTAATTGGAACCCAATTCCAATAAAGCTATTCCCCTTTGGCAAAGGCAATCTAAGCTTTACTTCCTCGCTGACTGCGAGCCCTGCGATAACAGAAAAAATGCTAAACTTTTGTGCTAGGCATAATATTAGGCCCAAAGTGGAAATACTACCTATGCCACAAATCAATACAGCCATCGAAAGACTGCGTTGTGGTGACGCGCGATATCGATTGGTGCTACAAGGCCCGGCATAAGATATCTAAAATTGAAGCTAGTTTATCATTTGAATCAGAACTTTTGCAAGGCAGCTCAAGAGGCTCACCAGTTGTATTATAGATTCTGGTTAACCGAGAAGATCTCGCTTTGGGATAAATAAAATGAGTTAGTATGATAATCCAGAGATGTTGCTTTGGGGACGACGGAAGCATCCAAAATGGTACAAGTTGCTACTCGGCGATAATGAGTAAAATTTGCGTATATCTGACTCCAATGAGCGGAAAAAAATATTCAAACCCAATAGACAGGAAATTGGCATTGACCGTGGCGACAATCAGATAATTTTTCTAGGACCTAGTCGACGATCAGCTGGAAGAGATTGCAAAAAAGAAATCTGCGTTAAATTGATTTCTAAGAAAGCTATTGAATCAACTTAATCGCGGGTTCGCCTTCCAACGGTCCCTGTTGACGAAATAGTGAGAAAAAAACATATCCACGTATTAGCCATTACCTGACCAACATTAGCCCGGGTCGGTGACTGCCAGTGACGTGACCCCCTTTATC
>JBIIQK010000113.1:0-5961 GCA_044342135.1 Cyanobium sp. | reverse complement strand
CTGGATCAGGAACTTCTGGGTGACCAGCAGCCAGATGAAGAAGATGGCCACCACGATCATCGGGATCACCGTGAGGGCCTGGTTGACCATGCCCAGCCCGGCGCCGATCAGGGCCGCGATGGCACCGGCCACGGCCACCAGAATGGCCAGCAGGATTAGGGAGCCCAGCAGTCGGGCGCTGGCGGGCCGGTCCCAGCGGGTGAAGTCGGCGAAGCTGGGCTTGCGGCCCTCCAGGCTCAGCCAGGCACCGCGGGTGAGGCCCACCACGGTCCACAGGGCCACGATCACGTAGCCGATCACACCCACAATCAGGGCTCCCCAGGCGCCGGCGGGGTGCACGGCCATCAGTTCGTCCACTTCCGCCAGGCGGGCTCCGCCCACAGCGGCCAGGGCGGCAAAGGGCAGGAGGATCAGGCCGGCCAGCGCCTGAAACAGGAGGAAGGCCCAGGGGGCGCGGCAGAAGGCGCTCCAGCCGTCCTCGACGGCCTGGAGGACGCGCAGGCGGCTGTCGCCGGAGGGGGTGAGGGCCATGATCAGGGGCAGATGTGCCGGACGGTAGCGATGCAGACAGCAGGGCGCATCCCGCCTCTGGGGGTTTGATGCAAGCGGTTCCGTGGCTCTGGTGGCTGGCCCTCGCCATCCAGGTGCTGGCGATCCCCGGCGCCCTGCTGCCGGTGCTGCCGGGCCTGGCCCTGTTGCCCCTCGGGGCGTTGGTGTGGATCGGAGCTGTGGGCTGGTCGGTCGGCTGGCCGCCCCTGGTGCTGGCAGCGGTGTTGCTCCTGCTCGGCTGGGGTGCGGAAGCCCTCGGTCTGGTGCTCGGCCCGGCCCGGCTTCAGGCCAGCCGCTGGGCCGGGATCGGCGCTGGCCTGGGGTTGTTGGTGGGGGTGCTGGGCCTGTTGCCGGCCCTGCCGGTGGGCGGGCCGTTGCTGGGGATCCTGGTGGGCCCGTTCCTGGGGGCGAGCCTGGCCCAGTGGTTGGCGGCCCGCGGCGCTCCGGGCCGCGCGGTGCTGGTGGGCCTGGCGGTGGTGGCCGGCATGTTGGTGAGCCGGCTGGCCCAGGCCCTGCTCGCTGTGGTGGGGGTGGCGGGCTTCATCGGGCTCACCATGGGGCGGGTCCCGAGCTGATCCGCAGCTCCCCCACCGCCGCCTCCACCGCCGCCCTGGCCAGCGCAATGGCCTCGGCGCCGGTTCCCCGGCCCAGCCCAAAGCGGATCGACGCGGCGGCCTCGGCGCGGCTGCGGCCCAAGGCCGCCAGCACGTGGGAGGGGGATCCCTGGCTGCAGGCCGAACCGCTGCTCACGGCCAGCTGCCGGCGCAGCAGCCGGTGCAGCCGCGTCCCGTCCACGCCCTGCACCGTCACGTTGAGGTTGTGGGCTAAGCGGGGCGCCCCGGGGGCGTCAAAGGCCACCCCGTTCAGCTCCACGCCGCCCAGCCCGCGCAGACCCTCCCAGAGCTGGTCCCGCAGGCCCCCCAGCTGGGCCGCCCGCTCCTCCCGGTCGGTCTCCGCCCGCTGCAGGGCTTCGGCCAACCCCACGATCAGGGGCACCGGCAGGGTTCCGGCCCGGCGTCCGTCCTGCTGGCCGCCGCCGTGGAGCTGGGCGGCCAGCCGCAGCCCCGGCCGCACCAGCAGCGCTCCGATCCCCTTCGGCCCGTAGCACTTGTGGCCGCTGAGGCTGAGCAGGTCGATGCCCAGGTCGTTCATGGCCAGGGGGATGTGGCCGGCGGCCTGGGCCCCGTCCACATGCAGCAGTACCCCCCGTTGCTGGCACAGGGCCGCGATGGCGGCGAGGGGTTGGAGCACGCCGATTTCATTGTTGGCGGCCATCACGCTCAGCAGCAGGGTGTCGTCCCCCAGGGCCGCCTCGAGCTGCTCCAGATCCACCAGCCCATCGGCCCGGATGGGCACCAGGCTCACCGGACATCCGTGGCGCCCCAGCCAGCTGAGGGGATCCAGCACGGCCCGGTGTTCGCTCACCAGGCTCACCAGCCGTCGCCGGGGGCTGCCGCTGTCCAGGGCCGCCTCGCAGCAGCCCTTGAGGGCCAGGTTGTTGGCTTCGGTGGCCCCGCTGGTGAAAATCACCGCCTCCGGGGCCGCTCCCAGGGTTCGGGCGATCCGCCCCCGGGCCACCTCCACGGCGGCGGCGGCCTCGAGGGCTGGGCGATAGAGCCGGCTGTCCGGGTTGGCGCAGTGCTCGCTCCACCAGGGCGCCATCGCCGCCACCACCGCCGGATCACAGGGCGTGGTGGCGTGGTGGTCGAGGTAGGCGAGCATGGAGGGGCCTGCAGGAATCCATGTTGCCAACCGCCTTGCGTTGGGTGCTGCCGCTGGCCTGCCTGGCGGCTCTGGGTGCCGGCACCGCCCCCGCGGCCCTGGCAGAGGGGGGCGGCGTACGGCCCGAGGACGCCCGGCCCCCGGGCTTGATCTTGCTGGAGGAGCGTCCTGGCCTGGATGGCAAGCAGGCCATTGGCGTGTACGGCGCCGTGGCCGATCGGGACACCCCCGGTCTCTGGCGCATCAAGCTCTGGGATGAGCAACCCCACGACGTCAAGGTGCGCAGCGAAACGATCCGCTGCACCCCCGCTGCGCCGATACGGGTCACCAGTGACGGCACCAATCTCTACGTGCGGGAGCTCAACCCGGGCGGGGCGATCACGCCGGCGAACCGCATGGACCACCTGGTGTGGTGGGCCACCTGCTTCCCCGAGCAGGCGGGCCGCGACCCCGCCGGCCTGGCTGGCCTGGCCCGCCAGTTGGGCTACAGCGGCACCCTGCGGGAATCCGAGCAGATCGTGCCTGGACGCCTCCGCTGAGAGCCTGCAGACTTGCGCCCATGACTGTTGAACCCGATCCCACCCAGGCCGCTGAGGTCCCGGAAACCGCGGCCACGCCCGTGCGGTTGCTGCTGGTGGACGATGAACCCGGCCTGCGGACGGCCGTGAAGGCCTATCTGGAGGACGAGGGCTTTGCGGTGACCACCGCCAACGACGGCGAGGAGGGCTGGGCCGTGGCCCAGGACCTCCTGCCCGATGTGATTCTCAGCGACGTGATGATGCCCCGCCTCGATGGCTATGGGCTGCTCCAGAAGCTGCGGGCCGATGAGCGACTGGGGGGCACCCCGGTGATCTTCCTCACGGCCAAGGGGATGACTGCCGATCGCGTTGCGGGCTTCCAGGCCGGTGCCGACGACTACATCCCCAAGCCCTTCGACCCGGACGAGCTGGTGGCCCGGGTCCACAACGTGGTGAAGCGCCAGCAGCGCTTGCTGGCGGAAGCGGCCCGTTTCGCGGACGCCGACATCGGCCAGTTGTCCAAGCAGATCACCGAAATCCGCTCCCTGCTCGCCACTGGCGGCACCAAGAAGCCGGCGACGGCGCCGGAGCATGTGTTCACGCCGCGGGAGGCCAGCGTGCTGCAGCTGGTGGCCGAGGGGATGATGAACAAGGAGATCGCCCGGCGCCTGGAAACCTCGATCCGCAACGTCGAGAAGTACGTCAGCCGCCTGTTCATCAAGACCGGCACCGCCAGCCGCACCGAACTGGTGCGCTACGCCCTCGAGCACGGTTTGGTGGATTGATGGGTCTCGTCGATTGATCTGCCTTGTGGACTGAGCTGCCGGCGGCCTTCAACCGGGGTCATGCCTACCGCGACCGCGTCGGCCCCGGGGATGCGGGCCAATGGACGAGTGCCTTCTACGCCGCCCGCTATCCCCACTCCAGTGCGGCGGTGTGGCGACAACGGCTCGCCGCCGGCGAGATCCGCAGGAACGGTCAGAGGCTCCAGGCCGATGTGGCCCTCGCAGCTGGCGATGCGCTGATCTGGCATCGGCCCCCCTGGCAGGAGCCCGCCGTGCCGGAGTTGCCCGGCCCCCTGTTCGACGACGGCGACCTGCTGGTGTTGGACAAGCCCAGCGGCCTGCCGGTGCTGCCGGCCGGGGGCTTCCTGGAGCACACCCTCCTGGCCCAGCTCCAGCACCGCTGGCCTGAGGCCCGGCCCGTGCATCGCCTGGGACGCTTCACCTCGGGTCTGCTGGTGTGTGCCCGCCGCCCCGCCACCCGGGCCTGGCTCAGCGCCCAGCTGCGCGACAGCACCACCGCCGGCATCGCTGAAGCCTCCCTGGCCCGGCCCTGCTGCAAGACCTACCGGGCCCTGATCCAGCCGCCTGCAGCGTCCGCCGCCTCCAGCCTGGAGGGGCTGGAGCCTGGCCAGGTGCTGCGGCTCACCACGCCGATCGCGCCCTCCCCCCATCCCCTGCTCGGCCGCCTCTGGGCTGCGGCCCCAGCCGGCGCCCCCGGGGGCCTCGCGGCTTGCAGCGACGTCACCCTGGTGCAGCGGCGCCCCGGGGCCTGGCTGGTGGCGGTCGCGATTCACACCGGCCGCCCCCACCAGATCCGCATCCACCTCGCCGCCGCCGGCGCCCCCCTGCTGGGGGATCCCCTCTATGGGCCGGGCGGCCAGGCCAGGCCTGACGCCCTGCCTGGGGATGGCGGCTACCGCCTCCACGCCCATCGGCTCACCCTGTGGCGGCCGCAGGGGGAGCCCCTGCCCCTGGAGGCGCCCCTGCCCCCGGAGCTGCGGGCCGAGGCCGAAGGGGCTGGGGGCGCGGATGGCTGAGCTCCTGATCGAGAGGCCCGGGCTGCGGCTGCGCCACTGGCCCGGCTGGCTCCCACCGGCTGAGGCGGCGGCTTTGCTGGGGCAGCTGCGGGCCGAGGTGCCCTGGAAGCAGGAGGCGATCACCCTCTATGGCCGCCGCCACCCCCTGCCCCGGCTCACCTGCTGGATGGCGGATCCCGGCTGCGGCTACCGCTACAGCGGCCTGGCCAACGTGATTGAGCCCTGGTCGCCGGCATCGGCCGCCCTGCGCGAGGTCCTGCAGCAGCTCAGCGGCTGGCGGTTCAACTCCCTGCTGCTCAACCGCTACCGCGATGGCCGGGATGCCATGGGCTGGCACGCCGATGACGAGCCCGAACTCGATCCCGCCGCTCCGATCGCCTCCCTCAGCCTGGGGGCTCCCCGCGATCTGCGGCTGCGGCCCCAGCCCAGCCCCCGCCGCCCCTCCGGCGCGCCGCCGCCGGCCTACGGCACCAACTGCTCTTCGTTCAATCTCCTTCTGCAGGATGGCGATCTGCTGTTGATGGAGCCCCCCACCCAGCTGTGGTGGCAGCACGCCCTGCCCCGCCGCCTGCGGCTGCAGCAGGAGCGCCTCAACCTCACGTTCCGGGTGGTGCGCTCCGGCGTGCGGGCCTGATCAGGCCCGTTCGAAGGCGATCAGCCTCGAGAAGTAGAAGGGCGCCTTGTTGAGGCTGCGGCGCACCGGCCGGAAGCCGGCCTCCTCGGCCGCTTTGACGATGCCCGCCTCCCGCAGGGTGTAGGCCCGGGTGGTTTTGCTGGGACCGGGGAACAGCTGGCCGATGCCCTTGAGCAGGGCCAACAGCGGCGTGTAGGGGGCAAAGCTCACGATCAGGTGCTGCTCCGCCATGCCCGCCAGGTGGCGCACCATGTCCTCGGCGGGCTGCTGGGGGTAGTGGATGAACACATCCAGACAGATCACCGTGTCGTAGCGGCCGCTGAGGCTTTCCAGATCGGAGGCCAGGAAGCTGATCTGGCCGGGCTTGACGCCCGCCGCCTCGGCGCGGCGCTCCGCCTCCTGCACCATCGCGGCGGAGAGGTCGGAGGCGGCGATCGAGCCGGCCCCCAGCTGGGCCAGGGGCAGGGTCAGGCTGCCCACGCCGCAGCCGGCGTCACAGAAGCTGCGCTGCGCCAGGTTGCCCTGTTCCTGCAGCCAGGCCAGCACGTTGTCCACCGTTTTTTGGTGGCCGATGCGGATGTTGCGCTGCACCCGGTTGACGTCGTCGCTGTCGCTGTAAATGCGATTCCAGCGGTCGAAGCCGGTGGTTTCGAAGTAGCCCTTCACCTCGAGTTTTTCGGCCTGGTTGGCTTCCAGCAGTTGCTCGGGGGACATGG
>JBIIQK010000112.1:0-5970 GCA_044342135.1 Cyanobium sp. | reverse complement strand
CGAACAGCAACGGCGTCCGGCCTTCGACCCACCGGAACTGCTCGAGCTGGATCCCCTGCCCCTGGCCCTGCAACTGGCCCAGTGGGGCGACCCCCTCGGCAGCAGCCTGGCCTGGCTCGACCCACCCCCGGCGGGGCCCCTTCAGGACGCCCGCCAACGGCTGGAGCAGCTCGGCGCCCTCGATCCCCAGGGCCGGCTCACGGCCCATGGCCAACGGTTGGCCAGGCTTGGGGTGCATCCGCGCCTGGCCCAGCTGCTGCTGCTAGGCAAGGACCTGGGTGTCTTGGATCTGGCCTGCGCCCTGGCGGTGCTGCTCAGCGAGCGGGATCCCCTGGACCGGCAGGAGGCCGGCAGCGATCTGCTGCGGCGGATCGACTGGCTGGAGCAGGAGCGGCCCAGCGATGGGAGGCGACGGCAGCTGCGGCAGCTCCAGGCCCAGCTGCGCCACCAGGTGCGCCAGCTCAGCCCGCCCCCAACCCAAGCCCAGCCCTCTCCTGCCACGGCGGCCGCCCAGCTGGTGGCGGCCGCCTACCCGGAACGCCTGGCCCTGGCCCGCCCCGGCAGGCCGGGCCGGTTTCTGCTGAGCAGCGGACGCGGTGCCGTGCTCCATGCCGACGACCCCCTGGTGGCCTGCCCCGCCCTGGCCGTCGCCCAGCTCGATGGCCAGGGCCAGGAGGCCCGGATTCAGCTGGCGGTGCCCCTCGATCCCGGCCACCTGCGGGAGCTGGCGGAAGAGCCCGGTGGCCAGGGGCACAGCCAGGTGGAGGCCCGCTGGGATGGGGAGGCCCAGCGGGTGCGCTGCGAGCGCAGCCTGCGCCTGGGGGCCCTGGTGCTGGAGCGGCGCCCCTGGCACGATGCCGACCTCGACCTGATCCGCCACGCCCTGCTCGACGGCTTGCGGAACTTGGGACTGGAAGCCCTGCCCTGGGATCGCCCAACCCGGCAGCTGCAGCAGCGCCTGACGCTGGCCCACCAGCAGCTGGGCGATCCCTGGCCCGATCGCCACCCCACCCGGCTGATGCAGGAGCTCGACACCTGGCTGGGCCCCCACCTGATGGGGTTGCGCAGCCGCGACGACCTGCAGCGCCTGCCCCTGGGCGAAGCCCTCTGGGGCGACTGCCCCTGGGCCCTGCGGCCGGAACTGGAGCGGCTCTTGCCGGTGGCCCTGCCTGTGCCCTCGGGCCGCCAGGTGAGCCTCGACTACGGCGAGGGGGTGCCAGTACTGGCCGTGAAACTGCAGGAACTGTTCGGCGCCCGGGCCAACCCGACCGTGCTGGATGGCCGGCTGGCCGTGACCGTCCACCTGCTGACGCCAGCGGGGAGACCGGCCGCCATCACCCAGGATCTGGCCGGCTTCTGGGAGCGGGGCTATCCGGAGGTGCGCAAGGAGCTGCGGGGGCGTTACCCCCGCCATCCCTGGCCCGAGGATCCCCGCCAGGCCCAGGCCACCGCCCTCACCAAGGCCCGGCTGCAGCAGGGGGGCACTCAGGCCTGAGCCAGCAGATGGCCGAAGCCGAAGTGGTGCAGGCCTTCACAGATGCCTGCGCAGCCGGAGGCCCGGGCTCCATAGGTGCGGGGCAGATCGGATGCCCGGGCCCGCAGGGCGGGCTCGGCGTTGCCCACCATCACCCCCGCCAGGCCGGTCTCGAACATGGCCAGGTCGTTGAGACTGTCACCAGCGGTGACGACGAGGGCCGGGTCGATCTCCAAATCCTCCAGCAGGGCCAATAGGGTGCTGCCCTTGTTGACTCCGGCAGGGAGCACATCGAGATAGCGGTTATCGGACAGGAGGCAATCGACGCCATGGGCCTCCAGCTCGGCGATCAGACCGTGGTCAAAGGAATCGGGGTCGTAGTAGTAAGCCAGCCGCCGCTGACTGCTGATCGGCTGGGCCGACACGCCGGCAGCTCCCGCCATCACCGCCAGCACACGATCCGGCTTGCCCCGCCAGCGGGCCTCGATCGGATCCACCGCCAGGGGCAGGGGCTGCAAGCTGGCACCACAGGCCACGGTGCAGCCCACGTCACCGATCACCAGATGGGGGGCCCGCAGTCCCATGTGCTCGTCCTCCACCAGGAGGCGGGCAACCGAGCTCAGGTCACGGCCGGTGCAGAACACATGCAGCACCCGGCTGCGCTGCTGCTCCAACCAGGCATAGAAGCCACGGCGCTCAGCCAACGAGCCCCCCAGCAAGGTGCCATCCAGGTCGGTGACGAGCACCAGCTCCGGTTGCTGGGGCAATGGCGCCGACAACTGGGCCTGCAGGCGATTCCGAAGCGACGGGCGCGACGAGGGGGGAGCGGAGATAGCTGAGATCGCAGACCCCTCCTGCCTAGGGGAGGCGCCGATCCCTGTCAAGACCAGGCCAGGGGCGGCGGGCCCGTGCGGAGCTGGGCCAGACTGCTGAGCTCCGGTGTTGTCCGCTTGGCCCGCTTCTACGTCAACAACCGCCGGGATGGCTCCAGGCTGCTGAGCAGTGCTCTGGTGATCTGCGGAGCGGGCCTGATCCGGATCGACCACCCCGTCGGCCAGGTCGTGGCCCTGCTGGCCGGACTGGTGAGCCTCTACTGGTGGCTTTGCTATCGCCAGCTGCCGTCATGACCGGATCGGCGGAGGGCCCGGCGTTTCCGCGCTACAGCGTGGCCGAACTGAATGGGGCCGTCGCCAGCCTGCTGGAGCGGGGCTTTGCCCCCCGCTTCCTGCTGGATGCCACCGTCAGCCGTCCCCAGCTCAAGAAGGGCCACCTCTGGATGACCCTGGTCGACGACCAGGCCTCCATCTCCGCGGTGGTGTGGGCCTCCCAGCTGGCCAAGCTGACGTTCCGTCCCGACGATGGTGACGGCGTGGTGGTGGTGGGCAAGCTCAATTTCTGGAGCAACCGGGCCACGCTCTGTGTCCAGGCGCTCGACATCCGGCCCAGCCTGAGCAGCGTGCTGCGCCAGTTCGAACAAGTGAGTGAGCGGCTGGCCAGCGAAGGCCTGCTGGACCCGAGCCGCAAACGGCCCTTGCCCCCCTTCCCCCGCCGCATCGCCCTGCTCACGAGCCGCCCCAGTTCGGCCCTGGCGGACATGCTGCGCACCGCCGCGGAACGCTGGCCCGCCACTTCCATCCTGGTGGTGCCCATCCCGGTGCAGGGTCCGGTTCAGGAGCAGATCTGCCAGGCGCTGATCCAGGTCGGGCGCCAGGCCGAAGCCCTCGGCCTCGACGCCGTGGTGATTGCCCGGGGCGGCGGCAGCCGGGAGGATCTGGCCGTGTTCGACAACGAGAGCCTGGCCCGCTGTCTGGCCACCTACCCCCTGCCCGTGGTGAGCGGCATCGGCCATGAGGACGACACCACCGTGGCGGACCTGGTGGCCGACTACCGAGCCGCCACCCCCACCGCGGCCGTGGTGGCCCTGTTGCCCGATCGGGGCCTGGCCCGCCGGGAGCTGCGCCAGCAGGCTGGCCATCTGCGGCAGGTCGTGCGGCTGCAACTGCAGGGGGAACGGCAGCGTCTCAACCGTCACCAGGAGCAGCTGCTGGCCCTCCACCCCCGCCGGCTGATCGCGACGCGGCGCCAGGGCCTGGGCCATGCCCGCCAGCTGCTGCAAGCCCTGTCGCCCGAGCATCAACTGGCCCGGGGCTACAGCCTGCTGCGCCGTCCCGACGGCACACTGGTGCGCTCTCTCCAGCAGCTGGAGATCGCTCAGGCGGTGGTGGCCCAGCTGGCCGATGGACACGCCGAGCTCCAGGTGCGCGAGATTCACCCCCTTGCCGTAGCAGCCCCCACCGAACCCTGATCCATGCCCAAGGTCCGTCCCCCTGCCGACCTCACCTACAACGAGGCCCACACGGCGCTGCAACTGACTATGGCCGCCCTGCAGGCGAACGACCTCGACGTGGAGGAGCTCACGAGCCTCTATCGCCAGGCCCGCGTCTATCTCGAACGCTGCGACACCGTGCTCAGCGCTGTCGAGCAGGAGGTTCTGCTGTGGGACGACGACAACCAGCAGGGCGTCGGGGTGGGTGATGGGGCGTCGGATGGACCGACCTGACGACCCACCCCTTCAGACCCGCACAATCCCCCCCACTCCAGCCATGAGCCACGACTCCCCGCAGCCGACGAACGCCAGTCCATCCCCCAGCGGGCCATCCCCGGCCGCGCAGGCTCCGGGTCGGGGACTGCAATGGCTCTACCTGGCACTCGCCGTGGCCGGAGCCGTTCTGCCCTGGCTGGCGAACCTGGACTTCATTGCCACCACGGGGGGGAGCTTTGACCTGGGGCTGTTCGTGCAACTCGCCAACGCCAATGCCGCCGCGAGCTCCCTGTCGCGCGATCTGGCCATCGGAGCCACGGCGGTGGTGATCTGGATGATGCAGGAAAGCCGGCGTCTGCAGATGCGGGGGCTGCCCTGGGTGCTGCTGAGCTGCGTGACCGTGGCCTTCGCCTGTGGAGCGCCCCTTTTCCTCTATCTACGGGAACGCCGGCTCCAAGAACTCGCCCGCGGGTGATCGCCAGGTCTCCAACATTCAGGGGAGCTGGGGCCCTCAGCGCTCAGGCGTGGTGGGGTCGGAGTCCACAACCTGCACGTCAATGGTGACGTTGCTGACGTCCAGTTGGTCGGTGTCGGCCTGAGCAGCACTGGCTGCACCTAAAGGGGTCCCGCAGGCAGGGCATTGGTCCGTGGCCATGCTGGTGAAGCCACAGGCTTCGCAGGTGCGGAGCCGCCGCTGAATCACCTGCCAGGCAACGAATCCAGCGGCCCCAAGCAACAGGGGAAGCAGGAGCAGGGCCAAGGTGATGCCACCGACCAGATCGAGCAGAAAACGACCAGCGGGGCCGGGAGCCAGCAACAACAGAGCGCCCAGCAACAGCCAGATCCAGGTGTTTGAGCGCTGCATCACAGCTGGCCGGGAAGGCCCTCAGGGGGCCTCCATCCTGACGCGGGTAGGGCGATCCAGAACGACACACAAACACTGGCCGTAGTAGAGGATCACCCCCACCAGCCAAACCCAGAGACTGAGCACCAGCACCCCACCCACAAGTCCATAGGCCTGAAAACGAACCCCCAAGGTCACCAGAACCCTGCCAAGCACAAGGTTCAAGAAGGTAAGGGACACACCAATCAACAAGGCTCCCGGAAGCAACGGCTTCCAGGGAATCCGGCGCGATGGCAACACCCATAGGAGCAACAGGGAGGCTGCAATCGCCAAGGCCAGAGCAATCACCAGGTCGAGGCCCCAGGAGACGGGTTGCTGGACCTGGGCCGCCCAGGGCCACAGCGCCAGCACCCCATTGCGCAAGCCCGACGATCCCAACAGGCGCATGTTGGTGAACGTCTGATCCACGACGATCAGCAGAGCAAACAGTGACACCAGTCCGAAGGCCTTCAGACGCAGCTGGATGTAGCGCAGGACAAGGGCCTTCCATGGCAGGCCCTCAAACCCGAACGGGCGGTTCCACCACAACCGGTCGGCTCCGCGTTGCAGGGTGAGATAGGCATTGCTGGCCGTCAACACCAACGCGACAACGCCGAGCACCCCAGCCCCGAAACCCTGCCGTAAAAAGGCCGAAAGGGTCGCTGAAAAGGCTGGCATCACCGTCACCGGCAACACGTCCGACACCAGATCAATCAGGCGCTCGTACAGACCCTCATCACGACCCAACAGCTTGGACGCCAAAGACATGGCGATCAGCACCATGGGGAACAGCGACTGCAGGCTGTGGTAGGCGAATGCGGCACTCAGGTCGACGCAATCCAACCGCAACCACAATTTGTAAGCCCTCCAAAAGGGCCTGAAGTGCCGGCTGGCAGGCAGCAAGTCGGCCAACGCAAAGACGCCACCAAAGATGCGCAGACCGTAGCCAAAGCCAACAAAAAAGCCACCCTCTCGGGTGGCTTTTCGTGTGATCAGGGCCGTTCCAATCTGGATGAGCTCTGATCTTTAGGGGATGAATGTTTTACCTGGCATCGAGCTATTTTCTCAGGG
>JBIIQK010000111.1:0-5973 GCA_044342135.1 Cyanobium sp. | reverse complement strand
GCCACACTCACCAGGTTGAGGCTGGCGACCCCCAACAGCCGGATTTTCCCGGGGAAGCGTTGGTTGGGCAGCTTCTGCAACACCCCAATCGAACGGCTGCACAGGGAGGCGCAACCGGCCGGATGGGTCTGCAGAGAGGGGGGCTGCAGCAGACGGCCGTTGCGCCAGGCCCCCTGGCCCCGGATCGCCACAATGCGCTGCCGCAATGGGGGAACGTCCAGCACGGCCAGCACGGGGCGTCCTCCCTCAAAACGCGCCAGGGAAATGGCCCAGTACGGAATCCCCGCCGCAAAATTGGTGGTGCCATCCAGGGGATCCACGACCCAGTAGGCGTCGGAGGCGGGCACGGTCTTGTCCCCCTCCTCACTCAGCACCCCCTCTCCCGGGAAACAGCGGGCCAGACCCTCCACCAGCGTGGCGTCACTCCAGCGATCGCAGGCAGTGATCAGGGTGCCATCAGCCTTGAGATCGGAGGCCATGTGGCCGAAATCGGCCCGCTGCCGTTCGGCCACCTGATCAATCAGGGCAGCCAGTCCGGGGGCGAGGGCGGGGGCCGGCGGGATCAGGGGTTCAGCGTTCATCCGAGCTCGAGGGCCAGCACCTTGCTGAGACTCCTGCCCGTATCCTCCCTGAAC
Organism: Cyanobium sp.; assembly: GCA_044342135.1. Lineage (GTDB taxonomy): Bacteria > Cyanobacteriota > Cyanobacteriia > PCC-6307 > Cyanobiaceae > Cyanobium_A. The sequence goes on along the minus strand of JBIIQK010000111.1, from coordinate 5,338 downwards.
TGGCGCAGGTTGAGGCGACTCAGCAACACCAGGGCTGCAAAGGCCACCCCCGCTTCCACCACGAACACCAGGGCGTAGGCGGGATAGGGGGAGGCTCCGAGATGGAGCATCGGCTGCAGCACCCGGCCCAGATCCAACAATCCCCCGCCGATCAGCTTACCCAGGGCGCGGGAGAGGGCCTGGGCCAACCCCCACACCCCGACAAAGGTGCCGGCCGCCTGCGGCAGGGTGAGGTCGAGCATCAGCACGAGAGCACTGTTGGTGCCGATGCCGGCCGCCAGACCGAAGAGCACCATCACCCCCTGGAGCACGGGGACCTGGGCCACCAGACCGGCCAGGGCCAGCAGCACCAAGCTAGCCAGGATCAACTGACATCCCAACCGGGCCGTGGCCAACTTGCCGAGCTGGGGCACGATCCAGAAACCCGCCAGCAGCAGACCCGCCAGAGTGCCCATGCCCCAGAGGGCATTGAGGGAGGCGGTGGCGGCGATGGGCATGCCGAACACATCGGCTGCGTAGCTTTCCAGAATCGGGTCCTGCAGAAACAGACCCAGGGTGAAGAGCACCAGAAAGGAGAAGAAGACCAGCACCTGACGACTGGAGGTGATCAGGGTCCAGGCCTGCCGCAGGGTGATCGCGTCATCCCGGCGTTCACTGCGTGAACCGGTGAAGACCTCCGCTCTGGAACGGGGTTCGAGACCCAGGGTGGCCACAACCGTGAGGGCCATTACGACCAACGCGACCTTGGCCATGAAGCCCAGCAAGACGGGCTCCAGCAGGGCCGGATCGGTGATGCCATCGAGGCGGCGCAGGCTGAGGCTGATGGCAATGGCGCCGATCACGATTCCCACCGTGAGCAGACACCAGATCAGTCCCACCGCCCGGGGCCGCTCAGCTTCGCTGGTGCGATCGATCACCAGGGCCAGATAGGGAGTGGTAGCCAGGGAAATGGCCAGGCCGTAGAGCGCGAACAGACCACACAACGCCCCAATTCCCAAAGCCAGCTCGGGCTGGGAGGCCGCCTCCAGCAAGCGCCCCACATGGAAGATCAGGGGAATGGACAGTACCGCCAGGCCACAGAACAGGGCCGTGCCAAGCCAGATGTAGGGAATGCGGTGACGGCCGGCCCAGGGATGGGCATCGGACAGTTGGCCGAACAGCACCCGGGAGGGAGCCACGAACTGTTCAAAGGCCAGGGCCCCGCCCACCAGCAGCCCTGGGAAAGCCAGCTCGCTCAGCATGATCCGGTTGAGCAAGCCGGCAAAAATGACCGCCAGGCAACCGAGGCAACCCTGAAACAGGCCCAGCCGCATGGTGTTGCCCAGGCCCAGGGAGCGGGCCTGGGCCGCTGGGGCCCCGGTCACGGAATCAGATGACCCCCTGGGATGCGGCCTGGCAGGCCGGGATCAGGGGAGTGGGCTCCACGGGCACCTCTGAGGCACCAGCTGGTTTGACCGCCGGCAACGACTGGGGAGTGCAACCAGCCACCTGGTCGAGACCGGTGCGGCGACGCAATTCGGCCAGACGCTTGTTGTAGTCCGTGATGGAGTTGGAGTGGCGCACCTCAGCCTGGGTGAGGTCACGCTGGTTATCGACCACTTCCCGTTGGGTGGTGACGCCGGCCTGGAAGCGCAGACGGGCGAGGCGCAGGGACTCCCGCGCCGAGATCACTTCCCGGGAAGTGGTGACGATGTTGCGGTTGTTCTTCTCGAGCTCGTAAAAGCTGGTTTCCACTTCCTGACGGATGCCATCGCGGCGCTGGGCGAAGCGGAAGGTGTTCTCCTGCGCCAGCTGCTTGTTCTGGCGAGACTGGGCAGCGGCCGCACCGCCATCGAAGATCCGCCAGCTGAGATTGACGCCGAGGGCCGTGTCGTAGTTGTTGCCTTCAGCGCCCGGCTGGGCAACGATGATTGGGTCTTGGCCGTCAAACACGTTGCCGGAGAAGGCGGCAAAGATGTTCAGGAACGGCTGCACCTCACCTAGGGCTGCGTTGGCCTGGCTGTTGGCAATGGAGATGTCAAGCAGGGCCTGGTCCAGCTCTTCGCGGAAGGTGTAGGCGGCAATGATGCTTTCCTGCAGGGAGGGCTGCCAGACCCCGACCACTCGGGAGGGGTCCTTGGCGGTGGGGGTGACGTTCTGGGGCAGATCGAGCAGGGCCGCCAGCGAGCGGCGGGCAATCGCCTGTGCCGCCAGGGAGTTGGTGAGAAGCTGTTGGTCGCGGGAGAGCTGGGTTTCGGCCTCAAGCACCTCGAGCTTGGTGGCCACCCCGGCCTGGAAGCGGGCCTTGGAATCCCGGAGGCTCACGATCGAGGCCCGCACCGACTCCTGGCCGATGCGAACCTGGTCATCGGCCTGCTGCAGATCGAAGTAGGCCGTGGCGGCCTGGAGACGCAGGTCCCGCAGGGAGATGACGTATTGATACTTGGCCTTCTCGAACTGATCGCGGGCAGCGGCGATGGTGGGCACCCGCTGGGGGTTGATCAACGACCACTGGGCCGTGATGGCAGCCCCGAAATCCCAGCGATCCGTAGCCCGGGTTGTTGTGGTGCCGTTTGCGGCCTTGGATCGGGCCTGACCCGTGGTGAAGGTCGGCAGGGAATTGGCCTCTAGGTTGAGGTTGGGGTACCACTGGGAAATCTGAGCCCGCAGGTTGCTCTGGGCCTGATCCACCTGGCTGGCGATCGCCTTCAGGTTGGGGTTGTTGACCTCGGCCAGGTTCTCCACGTCCAACATGCTGAGGGGCCGCAGTTCCATGATCCGAACCTGATCGGTACTCACCGGCAGGGCCAGGGACGCCGGGGCGGGCAGATTTTCCAGGCCCGGGGCCAACTTGATGGCGGCCGGGGTGACCAGGGTGGGGTTCAACCGGGGGCGATAGCCGCGCTGCTTGGTAGAAGTCGTGGTGGTGCGCTCGGTGACTTCAGCCACGGGCACCGGCTGACGGGGCTTGCTGGCATCCTGCGATTTGAGATCGACCACCTCGGCGGGGCCCCTCGTGGTGCCGCTGCGCAGAGTTTCCGGGGCCAGCGGCAGGGGCGGAGGCATCGGCAGACCGGCATTGGCCTGGGACGCCACAGCCTGAACAGAGGCAGGGGCAGAGGTTTTGGGCTCCTGCGCCTCAGCGGCAAGCGCAATCATCGGCGCCCCCAGCAGGCCGAGGAGAGCTATGCGCAGGTGGAATTGAGACACGCCAGGGACAGTGCTATGGCGCAAATCCTACGGAGATTGAGAAGAAATGCCCAAACATCTAGCCACAAGATCGTCTGCACCATGCAGCAGACGCACCGGCACGGGCAACTGGCGCTCCAGGTCGGCCAAGGTGAGATCGTCGAGAAAGACGGGCTCATCCTGACGCAGCATCACCGTTGGCAAGAGCAGGGCTTCACCCAGATCGCTACCGGCCAGCCCGCTCAACAGATCGGAACCCGTCAACAGTCCGGTCACCACCTGTTCCTGCCCCCAATACGGACTGGGCAGGCCATAGAGCAGCACCTCCAGACCCTCCACCGCATTCAGGCGGGCGACCACCGGCTGGAGCGCTTCGGCCACGAGGCGGCCCACCACCCAGCTGAGGCGCCGGGGCTGGGGCAAGGCAGGGGGCAAGTTCTGGGTGGCCTGATCGAGAGCCTCCAGAAAAGCCCGGATACTGCCGACGCCATTCTCCTGCTGGGGCAGATCCTCGTAGGCATCCCGGGGCGGCAGGGGCAATCCGGCGATCAGATACCACTCATCCGACAGCCAGGCGAAACGGCTGCCCAGATCACCTTGAAATTGCTGCTGAAGCGGCTCCACCTGGGCAATGACCTGGCGCGCAGCCTCCCGATCGACAGGAACGAGGGCATCCCCAGCGGGACGGAACCGGGTGAGGCCCACCGGCACCACCGCCGCAGACAGCACCGCAGGCCAGTCACCACCGGCAAACCCTGCCAGGTCCTCCAGGGTGCGGGTGAGGGCCGGGCCATCATTGACACCGGGGCAGACCACCACCTGGGCGTGAATCTGGAGATTCCGTTCGGCAAACCAGGCGAGCTGCTCCAGCAACAGGCCTGCCCGGGGGTTCACCAGCAGGCGGCGGCGCAGCTCCGGCTCAGTGGCATGCACCGACACAAACAGCGGGGAGAGCCGCTGCTCTTCAATGCGCTGCCAATCGGCGGCGGTGAGGTTGGTGAGGGTGAGGTAGGAGCCGTATAAAAAACTGAGGCGAAAGTCGTCGTCCTTGAGATAGAGGCTGCTGCGCCGGCCCGGGGGCTGCTGGTCGATGAAACAGAAGGGGCAGGCGTTGTTGCACTGTTTGAGCCCATCAAACAGTGCCTCCGTGAACCCCAGTCCAAGGCCCTCATCGAGATCCTTCTCGAGTTCGACGGTGTGACGGGTGCCGTCCGGGTCCTCAACCTCGAGGATGAGCTCCTCCTCCCCCACCAGCACCTGCAGATCGATCAGATCCCGCGGGCGTTTGCCGTTGATGCTGAGCAGGCGGTCTCCGGGCTGGAAGCCCAGCTCCTCCCCGATTGAACCGGGCTCCACCGTCGCTACCACCGCGGGAGCAGGGAGCCTGGGGGCGTCTCCCTCCAGGGCAGCAAGGGCAATGCCCGCAGAGGGCTCATTCCACACGGCTTCAGGGCCTTGGCTAGGCCCCCACTCTGGCGCCCAGCCACACCAGGATGCCTACCCCAAACAGGAGGCGATACGCCACAAACACCCAGGTGCTGTTGTGCTGCAGGAAACGCAGCAACCAAGCAATCGCCAGCCAGGACACCACCGCCGCAGCGACGATGCCCACCAGCAGGGGCAACGGCCCGCCGCCCGAGGGAGCGGCGAAGGCCTCCTTGAGCGACACCAGACCCGCCAGGGTGATGGCCGGAATGCCCAAGAGAAAGGAGAACCGGGCGGCCGCTGGCCGCTGCCAGCTGTCAAACAGGGCCGCGGTGAGGGTGCTGCCGGAGCGGGAGACCCCGGGCACGAGGGCCAGGGCCTGGGCCAGACCAACCCAGAGGCCATCCCGGGGCTGGACGTCGTCCAGCTCGCGACGGCGGCGGCCCACCAGTTCGGCCCAGGCCAGTAACAGGGCCATCACAATTGAGACCACCGCAATCGAAGCCATGCTTCGCAGCGGCGAGTTGTCGTAGCCCGGCACCCACAGCTTCAGGGCCAGACCGGCCAGCACGATTGGCACCGTGCCAAGGGCGATGGCCACCCCCATACGGGCCGAGAGGTCGTTCCACTGGCCATGGCGAAAGGCCCTCGCGACCCCCCGCAGCACCTCAGCCAGGTCAGCACGGAAATAGGCCAGCACCGCCGCGATGCTGCCCAGCTGGATCACGGCCGTGACCGCCACGCC
>JBIIQK010000110.1:0-6044 GCA_044342135.1 Cyanobium sp. | reverse complement strand
TGCCAGCGCAGCAGCTTTGAGGGGGAAGCGGGGCTGCTGCTGGAGGGCTTGGCGCTGCAGGCGGAGCGGCCGGGTGGCAGCGGCCGCGCTGGGGTGGTGCCTATGCCGCTGGTGGAGGCCGAGGGGCTGGCGTTGGGTTGGCTCGACTGGGGGCCCCTGGTGCACAGCCTGTTGGAGTCGGGGGTGGCCGGGGTGTCGCCCCAACAGCGCGCCGCACAGTTTCACGCCTCCCTGGCGGCGGGTCTGGCTGGGGCGGCGGCTGAGGCGGCGGCCCGCAGTGGCCCTGGGCCCGTGGTGCTGGCCGGAGGCTGCTTCCAGAACCGGTTGCTGCTGGAGAGCACCAGCGCTGCCCTTCGGGCAGAGGGCCTGGAGCCCACCTGGGCCGAGCAGGTTCCCTGCAACGACGGCGGTCTGGCCCTGGGCCAGCTTTGGGCAGCTCTGGCCAATCTCCCTATAACGAAGGAAAGCGTGGAGGCCTCCCCATGTGCCTGGCCACCCCCGGGGTGATCCTCGCGGTCACGGGCCCCGCCGCCGAGGCCGGGATCGCTGAAGCCTCTGACCCCGACCTGTGGCGCCGGGCGGAGGTGGATTTCGGTGGGGTGCGTCAGTGGGTGAGCCTGGCCTGCCTGCCGGAGGCGGGGGTGGGCGATCGGGTGCTGGTGCATGTGGGGATGGCCCTGAGCGTCGTGCTGGAGGAGCCATGAGTGCCCACCTCACCATTGACGGCAATGAGGCCGTGGCGAGGGTGGCCTATCGCCTCAACGAGGTGATCGCCATCTACCCGATCACGCCGGCCTCGCCGATGGGGGAGTGGGCCGATGCCTGGGCGGCGGAGGGGCGGCCCAATCTCTGGGGCACGGTGCCCGCGGTGGTGGAGCTCCAGAGCGAGGCGGGTGCCGCCGGCACGGTGCATGGGGCCCTGCAGGCCGGGGCGCTCACCACCACCTTCACGGCCAGCCAGGGGCTGCTGCTGATGATCCCCAACCTCTACAAGCTCGCAGGGGAGCTCACTCCGGCGGTGCTGCACGTGGCGGCCCGCTCCCTGGCGGCCCAGGGACTCTCGATCTTCGGCGACCACAGCGATGTGATGGCCACCCGTGGCACGGGCTGTGCCGTTTTGGTTTCCTCCTCGGTGCAGGAGGCGGGCGACTTTGCGGCCCTGGCCAGCCGGGCCAGCCTGCGCAGCCGCCTGCCGTTTCTGCATGTGTTCGATGGCTTTCGCACCTCCCATGAGATTCAGAAGATCGAGCCCCTCAGCGACGCCCAGCTGCGGGAGCTGATCCCGGAGGAGGCGATCAGCTCCCACCGCTCCCGGGCCCTCAGCCCGGAGCACCCGGTGATCCGCGGCACCAGCCAGAACCCCGACGTTGCCTTCCAGGCGCGGGAATCGGTGAACCGCTTCGTGGATGCCACGCCAGGGCATGTGATTGAGGCGATGGCGCGTTTCGGTGCGCTCACCGGTCGCCAGTACCGGCCCTACGACTACGTCGGCCCCGCCGATGCGGAGCGGGTGCTGGTGCTGATGGGGTCGGGCTGCGAGGCCGCCGTGGAAACGGCCGAGGCGCTGCAGGCCGGCGGTGAGCGGGTGGGGGTGCTGAAGGTGCGCCTGTTCCGGCCGTTTGCGGCCCGCTTGCTGGTGGAAGCCCTGCCGGCCAGCACCCGGGCGATCGCCGTGCTCGATCGCTGCAAGGAGCCGGGCTCAGCCGGTGAGCCCCTCTACCTCGATGTGGTGGCGGCGCTGGCGGAGGAGTGGGCGGCGGTGCATGGGCCGGCGCCCTTGCCAGCCGTGCTGGGAGGCCGCTATGGGCTGTCCTCGAAGGAGTTCACCCCGGCCATGGTGAAGGCGGTGTTCGATCACCTCCGGCCCCTGTTGGTGCCTGGCCAGCCCCGGCCGCTCAACCACTTCACCGTGGGCATCGACGATGACGTCACCCACCGCTCCCTGCCCCTCGACAACGCCTTCGACACCGATGGCGCCGAGGTGCGTGCCGTGTTCTACGGGCTGGGCTCCGATGGCACGGTGGGGGCCAACAAGGCCACCATCAAGATCATCGGTGAGGGCACCGATCTGCAGGCCCAGGGCTATTTCGTCTACGACTCCAAAAAGTCGGGGTCGGTGACGGTGTCGCACCTGCGCTTCGGGCCCAGGCCGATCCGCTCCACCTACCTGATTCAACGCCCCACGTTCGTGGCCTGCCACCAGTGGGATTTCGTGGGGCGTTTCGACCTGCTGGCCGGCATCGCAGCGGGCGGGGTGCTGCTGCTCAACAGTCCTTTTGCGCCTGCCGACACCTGGGAGCGCTTGCCGGAAACCCTGCGCAGCCAGATCCGGGCCCAGGGAATCCGGGTGCACCAGATCAACGCCGATCGGGTGGCGCGGCAGGCGGGCATGGGGCCCCACATCAACACGGTGATGCAGGCCTGCTTCTTTGCCCTCAGCGGTGTGTTGCCCCGCGAGGAGGCGATAGAGCGGATCCGCGCCTCGATCCGCAAGACCTATGGCCGCAAGGGCGAGCCCGTGGTGGCCATGAATCTGGCCGCCCTCGACGCCAGCCTCGAGCACCTGCAGCCGCTGGACTGGCCGGCCCTGGACGCCGCTGCCACCGCCACCACTCCGATCGCTGAGCCGTTGCCGGCGCCCGAAGACCGGCTCGCGGCGGCTCCGGAGTTCGTGCGTACGGTGATCGGGCCCATGCTCGAGCGCCGCGGCGACGCCCTGCCGGTGAGCGCCCTGCCCTGCGACGGCACCTGGCCCGTGGGCACGGCCCGCTGGGAGAAGCGCAACATTGCCGCCGAGGTGCCCGTGTGGGAGACCGACCTGTGCGTGCAGTGCGGCAAGTGCGTGCTGGTGTGCCCCCACGCCGTGATCCGCGCCAAGGTGGGCGCCGCCGAGACTTTCACGGCTGCTCCGGAGGGCTTCCGCACCGCCCCCGCCCGCGATCCGGCCTTCGCCGGCCAGACCTTCACGATCCAGGTGGCCGCCGAAGACTGCACCGGCTGTGCCCTGTGCGTGGAGGTGTGCCCGGCCCGCGATCGCAGCGAGCCCACCCGCAAGGCGATCAACATGGCGCCGCAGCGGCCCCTGCGGGCCCAGGCCCGTGGCCACTGGGACTTCTTCCTGCAGCTGCCGGAGGTGCCCCGGGGCCAGCTGAACCTGCACAAGATCGGCCAGCAGCAGCTGCAGCAGCCCCTGTTTGAGTTTTCCGGGGCCTGCGGCGGTTGCGGTGAAACGCCCTACCTCAAGCTCGCCTCCCAGCTGTTCGGCGATCGGATGCTGATCGCCAACGCCACTGGGTGCAGTTCGATCTATGGCGGCAATCTGCCCACCACCCCGTGGAGCACCAACGGCGAGGGGCGCGGGCCGGCCTGGAGCAATTCCCTGTTTGAAGACAACGCCGAATTCGGCTACGGCATGCGGGTGGCGCGCGACCAGCAGCGCCAGATGGCGCTCGATCTGCTGGAGCGGTTGGCAGGCCAGCTGCAGCCAGACCAACTCCCGCCCCCCCTGGTCGCGGCCATCGCCAGCGCCGATCAGGGCGATGAGGCCGGCATCGTCGAGCAGCGCGAGCGGGTGGCTGAGCTCAAGGCGCGCTTGCAGGCCATCTCTGCGCAGGCCTCCAGTGACGCTGTGCGCGCCCCGATCCGCCAGCTGCTGGAGTTGGCCGACGCCCTGGTGAAAACGAGTGTGTGGTTGGTGGGCGGCGATGGCTGGGCCTACGACATCGGCTTCGGTGGCCTCGACCACGTGCTGGCGAGTGGCCGGGATGTGAATGCCCTGGTGCTCGACACCGAGGTGTACTCCAACACCGGTGGCCAGGCCTCCAAGAGCACCCCCCGCGGTGCGGTGGCCAAGTTTGCTGCCGCCGGCAAGGCAGCCCCCAAAAAGGACCTGGGCCTGATGGCGATGACCTACGGCACCGTCTACGTGGCCAACGTGGCCATGGGCGCCCGCGACGAGCACACCATCCGCGCCTTCCTGGAGGCCGAGAGCTACCCGGGCCCTTCGCTGATCATTGCCTACTCCCACTGCATCGCCCATGGCATCGACATGGCCCAGGGCATGGCGCACCAGAAGCTGGCGGTGGATTCGGGTCGCTGGCTGCTCTACCGCTACGACCCCCGCCGCGCCGAGCGGGGCGAGACGCCCCTGCAGCTCGACAGTCCGTCGCCGAAGCGCTCCCTGGAGGAGGCGATGGAGCGGGAAAATCGCTTCCGCATGCTGCGCTACAGCCAGCCCGAGCGGGCCCGGGCCCTGGTGCGTCAGGCCCAGAAGGAGCTGGAGTGCCGCTGGGCCACCTACCGCGCCTTGGCCCAGCAGCCCCAGCCATGACCCCCGACCTCTCCACCACCTATCTGGGCCTGGCCCTGCGCAGCCCCCTGGTGGTGGGGGCTGCGGCCCCCTTGAGCGACGATCTGGCCCAGCTGCAGGCCCTGGAGCGGGCTGGTGCGGCGGCGATCGTGTTGCACTCGCTGTTTGAGGAGCAGATCGAGCAGGAACAACTCGACCTGCATCACCGCCTGGGCCAGGGGGCTGAGAGCTATGGCGAGGCACTCAGCTACGTGCCGGAGCCATCGCTCTTCCATGGCGGTGAAGACCTCTACCTGCGCCACCTGGAGCAGGCCCGCCAGCGGCTGGCCGTGCCGGTGATCGCCAGCCTCAACGGCACCAGTCCGGGTCGCTGGGTGGAGTCGGCGCGGCGGATCGAGGCGGCCGGAGCGGCGGCCCTGGAACTCAACATCTACGCCATTCCCACCGATCCCGAGCTCTCCAGCGCCGCCATCGAGGCGGGGGTGGAGGAGATCGTGCGCCAGGTGCGTGCCGAGGTGCGCCTGCCCCTGGCCGTGAAGCTGAGCCCCTTCTTCACCAACCTCAGCGCCATGGCCCGGCGCCTGGCGGCGGCGGGGGCCGATGGCTTGGTGCTGTTCAACCGCTTTTACCAGCCCGACATCGACATCGAGACCCTGGAGGTGCGTCCCAACCTGCTGCTCTCCACCCCCCACGACCTGCGCCTGCCGCTGCGCTGGATTGCCCTGCTGTACGGCCGCCATCGGCTGGATCTGGCGGCCAGTGGCGGCGTGCACCGCGGTACGGATGTGGTGCGGCTGCTGATGGCCGGGGCCCCCGTCACCCAGGTGGTGGGCGCGCTGCTGCGCCATGGCCCCGAGCGGCTGGCGGGTCTGGAGGAGGAGCTGGCCACCTGGCTGATGGAGCACGAGGTGGCCTCGGTGGCCGAGCTGGTTGGCTGCATGAGCCAGCAGCGCTGCCCCAATCCGGCCGAATACGAGCGGGCCCAGTACATGCGCGCCATCGCGGGGTATCGCCCGGCGGATGCGCGCCAGGCTCCGGGGCCCTGGTGAACGGACACACCGCCCCTGGCCAGGTTGCGGAGACCACCGGCCGGGTTGGGCAGCTGGCGGCGGAGCTGGCGGCCACGGTCAGCCGTCCCTGGACGGTGATGGAGGTGTGCGGCGGCCAGACCCACGCCATCCTGCGTTGGGGCCTCGACCAGCTGCTGCCGCCGGGGCTGCGGCTGATCCACGGACCCGGATGCCCGGTGTGTGTGACGCCGGCGGAGCGTCTCGATGCGGCCCTGGCGCTGGCGGCTCGCCCCGACGTGATCCTCTGCTCCTACGGCGACATGCTGCGGGTGCCGGGCAGTGCCGCCGGGGCTGCGGGGGCGGGGGCTGATCCCGTGGCGGCAACGGACCTGCTCGGCGCGCGGGCCGCCGGGGGAGACGTTCGCCTACTCACCTCTCCCCTGGAGGCGATTGCCTTGGCGCAGGGAGCCCCTGATCGGGAGGTGGTGTTTCTGGCGGTGGGCTTTGAAACCACGGCCCCGGCCACGGCCCTGCTGCTGCGCCAGGCCCGGGCCCTGGGCCTCGCCAACCTCTCGGTGTTGCTGGCCCACGTGCGGGTGGCACCGGCCATGGAGGCGCTGCTGCTGGAGCCCGCCAACCAGGTGCAGGGCTTCCTGGCGGCGGGCCATGTGGGCGCGGTGATGGGCACCGCGGAGCTGCGCCAGCTGGTGGAGCGCCACCGGGTG
>JBIIQK010000109.1:0-6120 GCA_044342135.1 Cyanobium sp. | reverse complement strand
GGGGAGACCACGTCCTGGCGTCGCACATCGGTGATCAGCCAGTCGAGGGCCGCTTCCTGTAGATCGAAGTGGTCGCCATTGCGATCGACGCAGTAGCGGCCGAACACCAGTTTCTCGACCAGCCGGACCCCGGCTCCGATGCGTGAGTAGTCAAAAATGATCGAGTTGTCGATCGTGGCGCCTTCGCAGATGTGGCAGTTGGGTCCGATCATGGCTGGCCCGATGATCGTGGCGCCGTTCTCAATCCGGGTCATGCCGCCCACATAAATCGGGCCGGTCACGTTGATCTGATCCCAGTCGGCCGCCACATTGAGGCCCGCGTATACCCCTGGTCGCACTTCCTTGCCTGGGATCTGCACCTGGCGCACCTGGCCCTGCAGCACGCTGCGGATGGCCTGCCAGTAGTCCGGCACCTTGCCGATGTCGACCCACTCGAATTCCATCGGCAGGGCGTAGAAGGCGGCCCCCGCATCCACCAGCTTGGGGAACAGGTCGGAGCCGATGTCGAAGGGCTGGTCACTCGGCACGAAGTCGAGCACTTCCGGCTCGAAGATGTAGATGCCGGTGTTGATCATGTCGCTGGCCGCCTCGTCCACCGCCGGCTTCTCCTGGAAGGAGCGCACCCGGCCGTCGTCGTCGGTCACGACCACCCCATAGCTGCTCACCTGATCCTTGGGCACCCGCTTGGTGATCAGGCTGGCCATGGCGCCCTTCTCGCGATGGCGGCGCACCGCTTCGCTCAGGTCGAGGTCGATCAGGGCATCCCCGCACAGCACCACAAAGGTGTCGTCGAAGAAGCGCTGGAAATTCTGGATTTTCTTGAGGCCTCCGGCCGAGCCCAGGGCGTCCCCGATCAGCTCGCCGTCTTCAATCCGACCCTCGAAGCTGTAGGCGATTTCCACGCCGAAGCGCTGGCCGTCACGGAAGTAGTTCTCGATCTCCTCAGCCAGGTGGGAGACATTCACCATGATTTCGGTGAAGCCGTGCTCCCGCAGCAGCTCCAGCAGAAACTCCATCACGGGTTTCTGCAGGATGGGGATCATCGGCTTGGGAATGGTGTGCGTGATGGGTCGCACCCGGGTTCCCTTGCCGGCCGCCAGGATCATCGCCTTCATCGGCGTTTGCTCACATCGGTCCTAGCCGCCACCCTAATCGCCCCCGATCAGGCGGCCATCGGCTGGGGCGCCGCCCCGCGGGCTGGCACGAGGGGCAGCTGGCGGGTTTCACCGGCATGGAGCAGGCGCCGCAGCTGCAGCGGCCCGAACAGCCCACCCTGTTGGTCGAGTTCCACCTTGCCCTGGTGGCAGAGGAACAACAGCGCCCAGAACACCCCCACCCGGTCGCGGTCCAGGTCGGCGGCGGCGCCGCGGGCATCCACTTCGGAGGCCCAGGCCTGCACCAGCTCGTTGAAGCCCGCCCAGTCATGGGCCGGGTCCCAGCTGAGCAGGAACTGGCTGAGGGCGGCGGTGGTTTCTGGCAGCTTTTCCCGGTGGGCCAGGGCGGCCACCTGTTCGATTGCGGCCCGTTCGCTGTAGCGCTTGGGGCGGTGGCGTGGCCGGGTGCGGCCCTCGTCCTGTTCCAGCCGTTCGGCGATGTCCTCCAGCTGGCGGATCAGCTCGCCCAGGGTCACGGGTCGCTGCAGGGGCGGAGGGGCCACGGGCCGGCGCCAGAGATGCCGTTCCGGGCGCTGGGGCAGTTCCAGGGCTGGGTTCACCAGCCACCCCTGCCCATCGGCGTCGAAGTCAAAGCCGAAGTCCTGGTCGTCGAGGGGTTCCGGCGGGAAGGTGGCCGCCTCCAGCACTTCGGCCTTGAGGCTCACCAGCACCGAGGCGGCCAAAAAGGCCTCACTGGTTTCGGCCAGGTCCTGCTCGTAGCTGCCGCCCCGGCCAGGCCCCGTGGTCGCCACCAGGCGGGGCACCTCAATGCGCTGGCGCAGCTGGTCGAGGAAGCCATCGATCACGGCGATCACGTCCACGTCCCACGGGTCGAGATCGCCCCGCTCGGCTGCGTCCTGCAGCAGGCGGATGGCCAGCCTGGCGCCCCCTTCAGCCAATCCCGTTCCGCGCCCCAGCTGGTGTCCTCTGGCACGCTACCGGTATCGGCCTGATCGCACCAGCTGGCGGGGGCAGGCACTAGGGGTGGGGTGAGGGGCGATCAGCTCACCGAGACGGTCATCGCCTCGTCCGCTGAGGTCTGGCCGGCGGCTGGCAGCAGACCCAGCTGGGCATCCACCGTGGCCCGGTAGCGCTGCAGGTCGTTTTCCAGTTCCTGTATCCGCACTTGCTGGGCAGCGACCTCGCTTTGGCTCTGCACCGCTTCCACCTTGCGAACGACGCCAGTCCATACCGCAAACACCCAGGCGGCGGTGGCTCCGATGCCACCCACCAGGAGTAGCAGGGCCGCCAGGGGCAGGGTGCCGCTCAGGCCGGGCAGGAAATGGACGGTCGTGGGGGCTGTGTTCTCCAGGGTGAACATCACCATGGCCAGGCCGAAGCTGAAGATCAGCAGAAAGTTCAGCTGTTTCATCGCGGGGTCATCCGGGATCGGGGAGGGGCGGGTGCCGCGGGGCTCCAGAGCGAACCAGGAGCGTACGGAGCGCAGCCCTAGGGGAACCATCCCGCCAGGGATCTGCACAGTTTTGTTACCGCCCGGTGCGTCTGCCCCTGGTCGCCTGCCCTGGTGCGGGCTGGATCAGACGGGCAGGGCGGGCGCGGACAGCAGGGGCTGGCGGATCAGATCGCCCGGCGGTGGTTGAATCACCTTGGCCAGGGCTGTGGTCTCCCGCTGCACCAGGGCTTCGATCGAGGCGCGGTAGGTGTCGGTCATGATCCGGGGATAGAGCCCGATGCCCACGATCGGCACCAGCAGGCAGCTCACCACGTAGATCTCCCGGGGTTCGGCATCCACCAGATGGGTGTGGGAGGCCAGCTCGGCATTCTCCTTGCCGAAGAAGATCTCCCGCAGCATCGAGAGCAGGTAGATCGGCGTGAGGATCACGCCCACGGCCGCCAGCGCCGCCATCACGATGCGGAAGCTGAGCGAATAGGCCTCGCTGGTGACGAAGCCGGTGAACACCATCAGTTCGCTCACGAAGCCGCTCATGCCCGGAAGGGCGAGGGAGGCGAGGGAGCAGATGGTCCACAGGGCGAACATCTTGCGCATCTTCTGGCCCACCCCGCCCATCTCATCGAGCTGCAGGGTGTGGGTGCGGTCGTAGGTCGCCCCCACCAGGAAGAACAGGCTGGCGCCGATCAGGCCGTGGCTGATCATCTGGAGCATGGCGCCGCTGGTGCCCAGGGCACTGAAGCTGCCAATGCCGATCAACACGAAGCCCATGTGGCTGATCGAGCTGTAGGCGATCTTGCGCTTGAGGTTGCGCTGGGCAAACGACGTCAACGCGGCGTAGATGATGTTCACCACCCCCAGCACCACCAGCAGCGGTGCGAACTGGGCGTGCCCCTCCGGCAGCAGCTGCACGTTGAAGCGCAGCAGGGCATAGCCGCCCATCTTGAGCAGGATGCCGGCCAGCAGCATGTGCACCGGGGCCGTGGCTTCGCCGTGGGCATCGGGCAGCCAGGTGTGCAGCGGCACGATCGGCAGCTTCACGCCAAAGGCGATCAGCAGGCCGGCGTAGGCGAAGAGCTGGAACTTCGTCGAGAAGTCCTTGGCCATCAGGGCCGTGTACTCAAAGGTGGGGGTCCCCCCGCCGTAGAAGGCCATGGCCAGGCCCACCACCAGGATGAACAGGGAGCTGCCCGCCGTGTAGAGGATGAATTTGGTGGCGGCGTACTGGCGTTTCTTGCCGCCCCAGATGGCCAGCAGCAGGTAGACCGGCAGCAGTTCCAGTTCCCAGGCCAGGAAGAACAGCAGCATGTCCTGCACCGCGAACACCGCGATCTGGCCGCCATCCATGGCCAGCAGCAGGAAATAGAAGAGCTTCGGCTTGAAGGTCACCGGCCAGGCCGCCAGGGCCGCCAGGGCGGTGATGAAGCTGGTGAGCAGGATCAGGGGCATGGAGATGCCGTCGGCCCCCACTGACCAGGCCAGGCCGAGGCTCGGCAGCCATTGCACCCGCTCCACAAGCTGCAGCCCCTCCACCGAGGGGTCGTAGCCATTGAGGTACCCGCCCACCGTCAGCAGGAAGGTGGTCAGGGTGATCCCTAGCGCGTACCAGCGCACCCGCTTGCCATCGCCGGCATCGGGAATGAAGGGAATGACCAGGGCGGCGGCGATCGGGAACAGGATCGACGCGCTCAACCAGGGGAAGGGCACGAACCAGGCCTCACCGTTTGGCCGGAGTGTAGAAATTCCAGCTGGTCTGTCCCAGTTGTGATGCGGGGAGTCACACAGACCGTTGGTTCTAGGCGTGCCCTTCGCCGTTCTGGCGTCACGCGCTGCGCGCTCACGCCGCCAGCGCGGCGGAGGGCGCGCGAGGCGGTGTTGCCCGCGCAGCGGGCGCATCCGCCGAGCCGCTCAGCCCAGCGAGCCGAACAGCACCACCAGGGCGATGACACCGCCGAACACGATCAGGGCATAGAACTGGGCCCGGCCGGTTTCGAAGTACTTGAGGCCTTCGCCGCTGCCGAGGGTCACCAGGCCCGTGAGGTTCACGACGCCATCCACGACCTTGGAGTCGACCTCCAGCACCTGACGGGCCAGCTTGCGGCTGCCCTGAACGAACAGCTTGTCGTTGATGGCATCGAGGTACCACTTGTTGGCCAGGAAGGCGTTGAGGGCGGGGAAGCGGGCCGCCACGGCGGTGCCCAGATCGAGCTTGTGCAGGGCGTAGGCCAGCACGGCCACGCTGATGCCGGCAACGGAGATGCCCACCGAAGCGCCAGCCAAGGGCAGGAATTCTCCCCAGCTGAAGTGCTCGGCCACCTCGGCGGCTTCCTGGGGATCCAGCAGGTTGCCGAAGCGGCTGTTCCAGGGGGTGCCGAGCAGGCCCACCAGCACCGAGGGCACCGCCAGCACCACCAGGGGCATGGCCATCTGCCAGCCGGATTCATGGGGGTGGCTGGCGTGGCTGTGGCCGTGGCCGTCGTCTTCACCGGCGGTCTTGCCGGCGGCGGCCATCAGCTCGGCCTGCAGGGCGGTGTCATGGCCCCGGAAGCTGCCCTCAAAGGTGAGGAAGTAGAGCCGGAACATGTAAAACGCGGTCATCCCGGCCGTGATGAAGCCCGCCACCCACAGGATCGGGAACTGGCCGAACGCCACCCCCAGGATTTCGTCCTTGCTCCAGAAACCTGCCAGGGGCGGGATGCCGCTGATGGCGATGCAGCCGATGAAGAAGGTGGCGCTGGTGATCGGCATGAATTTGCGCAGGCCCCCCATCAAGCGCATGTCCTGGGCCAGAACCGGTTCGTGGCCCACCACCTCTTCCATGGCGTGGATCACCGAGCCCGATCCCAGGAACAACATGGCCTTGAAAAAGGCGTGGGTCACCAGGTGGAACATGCCGGCGACCGGGGCGCCGCAGCCCATGGCCAGCATCATGTACCCGAGTTGGGACACGGTGCTGTAGGCCAACCCCTTTTTGAGGTCCATCTGGGTGAGGGCAATCGAGGCCCCCAGCACCAGGGTGATCGTGCCCACCACGGCGATCGTGGCCTGCACCGCCGGGAAGGGCTCGTAGACCGGCTGGAGCCGGGCCACCAGAAACACCCCCGCCGCCACCATGGTGGCCGCGTGGATCAGGGCTGAGATCGGGGTTGGGCCCTCCATGGCGTCGGGCAGCCACACATGCAGCGGGAACTGGGCCGATTTGGCCATGGGACCCATGAACACCAGTAGGCACAGCAGGATCGCCGCGGCGTTGGACACGCTGCCTCCGGCAACGGCCTCCTGCAGCCGGGCGCCGATCTCCTCAAAGCCGAAGCTGCCGGTGGCCCAGAACAGCCCCAGGATCCCCAGCAGCAGGCCGAAGTCGCCCACCCGGTTCACCACAAACGCCTTTTGGGCGGCATTGGCGGCCCCGTCGCGGTCGTACCAGAAGCCCACGAGCAGGTAGGAGCACATGCCCACCAGCTCCCAGAACACATAGATCTCCAGCAGGTTGGGGCTGATCACCAGGCCCAGCATCGAGCTGCTGAACAGGGCCAGATAGGTGAAGAAGCGCAC
>JBIIQK010000108.1:0-6136 GCA_044342135.1 Cyanobium sp. | reverse complement strand
CCGCCACTCCTGAGGAGATGTATGAGCGTGCCGAGTTCGCCAAAGAACTGGGCCAGCCCATCATCATGCACGACTACATCACGGGTGGCTTCACCGCTAATACCGGTCTGGCCAAGTGGTGCCGTAAGAACGGCATGCTGCTGCACATTCACCGTGCCATGCACGCGGTGATCGACCGTCACCCCAAGCACGGCATTCACTTCCGTGTGCTGGCCAAGTGCCTGCGTCTCTCCGGTGGTGACCAGCTCCACACCGGCACCGTGGTGGGCAAGCTCGAAGGTGACCGTCAGTCCACCCTCGGCTATATCGACCAGCTGCGCGAATCCTTCGTTCCCGAAGATCGCAGCCGCGGTAACTTCTTCGACCAGGACTGGGGTTCCATGGGCGGCGTGTTCGCCGTGGCCTCCGGCGGTATCCACGTGTGGCACATGCCTGCCCTCGTGGCCATCTTCGGCGACGATTCCGTGCTGCAGTTCGGTGGTGGTACCCACGGTCACCCCTGGGGTTCCGCCGCTGGCGCCGCCGCCAACCGTGTGGCTCTTGAGGCCTGCGTCAAGGCCCGTAACGCCGGTCGCGAGATCGAGCGCGAAGGTCGCGACATCCTTCTGGAAGCTGCGAAGCACAGCCCCGAGCTGGCCATCGCCCTGGAGACCTGGAAGGAAATCAAGTTCGAGTTCGACACCGTCGACAAGCTCGACGTCAACTGAGGTTCGTCGGTTGGGAAGGGGCGGTTGCCGAGTCTTCGGCACCCCCGTTCCCGCCTCGACAGCTCCAGTGAACGCGATCCGAACCCTTGGAATCAGGGTTCAACCATTCCATCCACACAAGGATCCCCATGCCTTTCAAGAGCACCGTGGGTGACTACCAAACAGTCGCCACCCTGGAGACATTCGGCTTCCTCCCGCCGATGACTCAAGACGAGATCTACGACCAAATTGCCTACATCATTGCCCAGGGTTGGAGCCCGCTCGTTGAGCACGTCCATCCCAGCAACTCCATGGCGACCTACTGGTCGTTCTGGAAGCTGCCCTTCTTCGGCGAGAAGGATCTGGGTGTGATCGTGAGTGAGCTCGAGGCTTGCCACCGCGCCTACCCCGACCACCACGTGCGCCTGGTGGGCTACGACGCCTACACCCAAAGCCAGGGTGCCTGCTTCGTGGTGTTCGAAGGTCGCTGATTCTCAGCACCCAGTGGGGTCCTGGTTGAACACCAGGGCCCCCATCCCCTTTCTTTGCGGGTTGATTCGCGCTGCGGATTGACCGGCACCATTTCAGATACTCCATTCGACGGGCGGACATGGCCAGCACATCCAGCCGGGAAGCAGCTCTGGAGCGCCGCAGGGCCCTCACCAACGGTGGCAAGAAAGCCGCCAGCCGGTTCACCTCCGGTCCGAGCCGTGTGCGCTCGCAGGAGGATGCCCGGCCCACCCGCACCAGCGCCGCTGCTGCGCCTGCGCCCGCCCCGGCGGCAGCCCCTGCTCCCGTAGCCGCACCCAGCCGCAGCCTGGTGGCTCCCTCCAGCGGCAGCCACCGCAGCGCTGCCCGCCCCATTGCTAACCCCAGCCGTGATTTGGTGCTGGCCCGCCGTGAGGCCCTCTCCAAGCGCGGCAAGCGGGCAGATTCCTCCACCGATCGCACCCGCACCGATCTGGCGAAATCCGCCCCCGCAACGGTCACTGCAGCCCCGGCCTCGCCTGCGGCTGAAAAGCCCTGCAACTGCCAGGGTGAAACCCGCCAGGCCGCTCCGGCCCTGAGCAGCCTCAGCAGCCGCGCCGGCCAGGGTGCCGATCGCCGCTCCACGCCGAAGCGCACGGCCCAGCTCGACCCCAGTCGTGCCCTGGTGCTGGCCCGTCGCGAAGCCCTCTCCAAGCGCGGCAAGTCCGCCAACACTCCCCGGAGCACCACCGCCGCGACCGTGTCCCGTCAGGGCAACCCCGACATGAGCGCCCGGGAGCTCTCCCAGAAGGTGCGGGAGCTGCGGGCCAAGGTCGGCAGTGCCGGCTCCTCCCGCAGCGGCGGCACCCGCCCCTCCGGCCCCAACCGCCATGGCGCCAAGCAATCCGCCGCCAGCGATGCCCACTGGAAAGTGGGTGTGAGCGAAACCAGCTCCGGCCAGGTGGTCACCGGCACCCAGGCCAACCGCTCCGTCAAAACCACCGGCAACGAAGCGGCCACCTGCCGTGCCATCACCGGCACCGAGTATCTGGGCGCTGAGGTGTTCCAGACCTTCTGCCAGAGCGGTCCCGTCGCTTCCCAGCCCGCCAAGGTGCGCGTCACGGCCACCAGCCATGGCAACCGGGTCACCGGCAACGAAGTCGGTCGTTCCGAGAAGGTCACCGGCGATGAGCCAGGTACCTGCAAGAACGTCACCGGCACCGAATACGTTTCCGCCAACCAATCCGCTGCCTACTGCGGCGGCACCAATCCCTCCCCCCGCAAGGTGGGTCGCAGCCAGACCCTGGGCGGCCAGCCTGTCTCCGGGGTGATGGTGGGCCGGTCCAGCAAGGTGACCGGCGATGAGCCCGGCTCCGGCAAGCAACTCACCGGCACCCAATACGTGGCCGATCAAAGCCAGGTGACCGGCCGGTCCCCCACCAAGGTGGCCAGCCTGCACACCCTGCGCGGCACCGGCATCACCGGCACCCATGTGGGTCGCAGTGAGCACGTCACCGGCGATGAACCCGGCAGCTGCCGTCTGGTGACGGGCGATGAATACGTGGGCAGTCAGCAGTACGCCGACTTCTGCGGCACCAAGCCCGCTCCTGAGGCCCCCAAGGTTGGCTTCAGTGTCACCAACAAGGCCCAGGTGGTGAGCGGCACCCGCACGGGCCGGTCCACCAACGTGACCGGCGATGAGCCCGGCACCTGCAAGGTGGTGACCGGCACGCCCTACGCCGGCCTGGAGCAGGCCGGGGATTTCTGCAACGGCAAGGCCGTGGGTGCCATCCGTCAGCGCACCCCCGTGCGGGGCTCCAATCGCATGAGCGGCATCCAGCCGGGGATCGGCGGGGTGATGACCGGCGCCGAGCGCGGGGCCTGTGAGGCGGTCACCGGCACCCCCTATATCGGCAACGACCAGCTGGTGGAAGCCTGCGGTGCCGCCGCTGCTCAGGACGCCGATTTCCCCCAGGCCCTGGCCGGCAGCCAGCCCTGGCAGCAGTTCAGCATTCAGTCGCCCGCCCGGGCGGCCCAGGTGGGTCGCGATCGCAGTGGTTCCGTCACTGGCAACAGCTACGAGCAGGGTGGCAGGGTTACCGGCCCTTTTGACATGGCCGGTGACAAGGTCACCGGCACCGAGCAGTTCCGTTTCGATCGCCGTGGCACCCAGCTGTCCCGCGGGCCCATCGAGCGTGCTCCGATTCAGCGCAGCCCGATCGAAGCTCCCGTGAGCGTCGATGAGGATGCCCGACCCACCTCCCGGGTCACCGGCGAAGGCATCTCGGCTGGTCTGAAGATCACTGGCGACGATTGGGATCGGGGTGAGCGGGTCACGGGGACGGAGGGTGTTTCTGCCCGCCGCCGCAACCCGACCCGTCCCGGTTCGATGGCTGGCATGCCGGCCTTCCAGGCGAAGCGCAACGAAGAGCGTCCCGAACCGGTGAGCCGGGTCACCGGGTCCAGTGGCAACACCACCGCCGGTTCCCTGATCACCGTCTCCGGCGGAGCCCGCGGCTGAATCCCTGATGCCCCCCCGTCGCGCGTCCACTCCCTATCGCCCCCTGGCACCGACGGCTCCTCGCCGCCGTCCCAGCGGCGCCAGCACGGGTGAGCTTTCGTTGGCTCCCTCGGGTGGACGGATGGGCACAGCCGCAGCGGTGGGCCTCCATCCCCTGACCGATCGCCAGGCCAACGCAACTCTGCAGGCCTACGACCATCAGGTGAAGGGCTCCTTCGATCGCATCGTGCCGGTGCTCAAGCGGCTCTCCGCGCTCCAGCACGAGCCTGATTTCATCGAGCAGGCCCAGCGCCTCGCCCGGGCTGAGCTGGGCTTTGAGTTGCCCCTGCCGATTCTCGAGAAGGCCTGGGTCACCCAGCTCGACATGCGCACCCTGTTTGCCTGGTGCCTGTTCGAAACCTATGAGCAGACCAGCGACGCCTTCTTCCAGCATGATCCGTTGGCGGGGAAGCCAGGCAGCCCCGCCGGCGAAGCGTTCAATGCCTTCCTGCTCTCCTGCGGTTTTCACCTCCTCGACATCACGCCCTGCGCCGACGGCCGTCTGGCCCATGCGGTGGCCTACGCCCTGAGGGTTCCCTTCAGTTCGGTGCGCCGCCGCTCCCACGCCGGTGCCCTGTTCGATGTTGAGAACACGGTGAATCGCTGGGTGAAGACCGAGCACCGCCGCTACCGCGAAGGGCTGCCCAATCCAGCCCACGACGACACCCGCTACCTGAAGGTGGTGCTCTACCACTTCAGCTCCAAGGATCCCCAGCACGAAGGTTGCGCCGCCCACGGCAGCGACGATGCCCTGGCGGCCTCCTGTGGCCTCTCCCGGCTCAAGGATTTTCAGCAGGCGGTGGAAAACAGCTTCTGCTGCGGGGCGTCGGTGGATCTGCTCTTGATGGGCATCGACACCGATACCGACACCATCCGCGTGCATGTTCCCGGAATGGACGGCAGCACCAACCTGGAGCGTTGGCTGGATGCCCAGGCGGTGTATGACGCCACCCGCCATCTCAACCCCGAGGAAGGCCGGGCCCGCATCCTGGCGATGGTGGAGCAGGCCGCCGCGAGCAGCCCCGATCCCGGCATGGTTCAGCTGATTGCCCGTCTGTTGGAACACAACCTCTCCCAGATCGACTACGTCCGTCAGGTTCACGGCGGCAGCTATGGCGATGCCGGCCATGCCGAACGCTTCATCGGCGTGGGCATTGGTTTCAAGGAGATCCACCTGCGCAATCTCACCTACTTCGCCTACATGGACACGGTGGAAGAAGGCGCGCCGGATCTGGATGTGGGCGTGAAGATCTTCAAGGGTTTGAATGTCTCCCGCGGTCTGCCGGTGCCCGTGGTGGTTCGCTTTGACTACAACAGCCAGGTGCCCGGCGCCCGGGATCGGGCCATCCGCAACTGTCAGCGGGTGCAGGCGGCCATGGAAAACCGCTATCCCGACCTCTTTGAACAGGGCTTGCTGCACGCCCTGCTCACCGTGCGGGATCAGGACCGCCACACCCCAGCTGAGGCGGTAGGTTCCACCATCACATTCGCGAGCGGAGGAGGGCACTGACATGTTGATCTGCAAGGTGATCAAGCCCCTGGTTTCCACCAACCGCATTCCCGATTTCGAGCACAAGCACCTGCAGGTGGTGCTCGACGGCAGCACCCAGAAGGTGGCTGTGGATGCGGTGGGCTGCATCCCCGGTGACTGGGTGATCTGCGTCGGCAGTTCTGCGGCCCGTGAAGCGGCCGGCAGCAAGTCGTACCCGAGCGATCTGACGATCGTCGGCATCATTGACCACTGGGATCCCGAGGCGGGCAAGGCGCCGTCCCCCGGTGCTCCTGCGTCCCCAGCGGGAGGGGCCAAATAATGGAAATCATGCAGGTCACGGGCTCTTTGGTGTGCACCCAGCGGGTGCCCGGTCTTGAGCACTCCAACCTGCGCGTGTTGCGCACGCCCAAGGGCAAACTCAGCGTCGCCGTCGACCCCGTGGGGGCCTCCCCAGGCAATTGGGTGTTCACCGCCAGCGGCTCGGCCGCCCGTTTTGCCTGCGGCAATCCCGAGGTGCAGACCGATCTGACGATCGGCGGAATCATCGACTTCTGGGAGCCAGACGGCTAGGCCGTTCGGGTAGCTCGCTACCCGGTCGTCCTGTCATCCCACCAGCCCCCAACCCCCTGAGCCATGGCCACCCCCACTCCCCGACCCACTTCCAGCGCTGCTGCAGCTGCCAAACCCGCCCCCGCGGCGGCAGCGGCAGCCAGCACCACGCCGGCGACTGGTGCGGCGGCGGCTGGCTCAACTCCCGCGGCAGCGGCCCCCAAGGCCCTGCCGGCAGCGGCGGCCAAACCGGTCGCCGCCGCAAAATCCGCCGCGAAACCGGCGGCCAAGGCAGCTCCCCGGGCTGCCGCCAAGGCCAGTGGCGGCCGTGCGTCCAGCACGACCCGCCGCTCCAGTGCCACCCCATCCGGTACCGGCGGC
>JBIIQK010000107.1:0-6178 GCA_044342135.1 Cyanobium sp. | reverse complement strand
CGGCCACAGCGAGCAGCAGCGGCCACTACTGGCTGAAGCTCACGCCGCTCAACCCCGACCCACCTCCGTTGCGATCCGATCCCGCCAGCTGAACAGGGGCTCCAGCAGGGGATGGTCGGCGATCCCACTGACCCCCAGGCCCGCCAGGGGTGCTCCGCTGCTGGCGGGAAACTTGAGCAGCCCCAGCTGGGCCGCCACGGCCAGATCGGCCAAGCTGAGCCGGTCGCCAACCAGATAGGGCTGGTCGGTCACCAGCAGGGCCAACTGCTCCAGGTTGGTCTGCAGCTGCTGGCGCTCGGCGGTTCCCACCACGCTGACCAGCGCCTCGCCCATGCCGGCCATCACCCCTGAAGGCAGGTTGCTGAAGAGCTGGCGCAGGGGGCCTGGGGTGGAATCGGGCAGCAGGGCCGAGCGCAGCAGGGGATCCACCGCCGCCGCCTGCACCAGGGCCAGCCGGCAGCCCGCCGCCAGGGCCGTATCGGCCCAGTCTTCAATCAGCAGCACCCGGGCCCGCTCGGCCGCTGCGGCGGGCAGCAAGGGCACGTCGGGATGGTGCCGCTCGAGGTAGAGCGCAATGGCCGTGGAATCAGCGATCACCTCCGCGCCATCCACGAGCACTGGCACCTGCCGCTGGCCGGAGAGGCGGAACAGCTCGAGCTGGCCGATGCCGGGGGTGACCTCCACCACGGAGTAATCGAGGCGTTTGGCGGCAAGCACCAGCCTCACCTTCTCGCAGAAGGCGGAATGCCTGAACTGGTGCAGCTGCATGCGTCAAATCCGGCCTCTGGGCGGCAGAGTAGCCAGCACGCAGCAGGCACCGACCACCCCGGGCGATGAAGGACTTCTTCCTGAATGTGACGCGCTACCCGCGCTATCTGGTGGCCTTCGGCCTGGGGGTGGCCAATTCGGTGTTCGAACCCCTCGCCGCCCGGGGCCGCAATCCGGTCACGGCGGTGGCCCTGATCGGGGCGGGCGTCAGCGGCATGCTCAGCCTGGGGCTGATCCTGCGTGCGATGGTGAACCCAGCACCACTGGCATAGCCATGGCACAGAGCCGACGGGTGGAGCGGGTGGCCTCCCTGATCCGCCGCGAAGTGAGCGAGCTGCTGATCGGCGGCATCAAGGACGAGCGGGTCAGCCAGGGGATGGTGAGCGTCACCACCGTGGAAGTGGCTGGCGACCTCCAGCACTGCAAGATCTTCGTGAGCGTCTTCGGCGGCGAAGAGGACCGCAGCCAGGCCATGGAGGGGCTGCGGTCCGCCAGCACCTTTGTGAAGGGGGAGCTGGGCCGGCGGCTGAAGATGCGCCGCACCCCCGAGGTGGTGTTCGTGCTCGACCGGGGCATTGAACGAGGCACCTCGGTGCTGGGCCTGCTCAACCGGCTGGAGGAAGAGCGGCAGGAGAAGGGCGAACCGGCCGAAGCCAGTGAGCTCTGAATCCACCGCAAACCCTGACCCGAGGTCCGAGTCAGACCCAGCCCTGCTGCGGCTGATCCACCAGCTGCTGGTGGTGCGGGCCAGCGGCAAGCTGGCCGACCACCAACGGGGCTATCCCCGCTGGGAACTGCCCAATGCGGAACTGCAACGGCTGCTGGAGGCCGGGGTGGGCGGCGTGATTCTGCTGGGCGGCAGCGCAGCCGAGGTGGCCCTGCGCTGCGCCCAGCTGCACCGCTGGGGCGGCCAACCGCTGCTGCTCTGCGCCGATGTGGAAGAGGGCGTGGGCCAGCGCTTTGACGGGGCCACCTGGCTGGTGCCCCCCCTGGCCCTGGGACGGCTCTACGGGCGGGACCCGGAGCGAGCGGTGGCCCTGGCCGAGCGCTACGGCCAGTGCACCGGCCGGGATGCCCGGGCCCTCGGCCTGAACTGGGTGCTGGGCCCGGTGTGCGACGTCAACAACAATCCCGCCAATCCCGTAATCAACGTGCGGGCCTGGGGGGAAGACCCGAGGACGGCAGGGGTGCTGGCCGCGGCCTTCATCCGCGGCGCCCAATCCGAAGGGGTGCTCAGCTGCGCCAAGCACTTCCCCGGCCACGGGGACACCAGCAGCGATTCCCATCTCACCCTGCCGCTGCTGCCCCACAGCCGCGAGCGCCTGGCCGCGATCGAACTGCCCCCCTTTCAGGAGGCGATCGCCGCCGGGGTGGCCTCGGTCATGACCGCCCACCTGATGCTGCCGGCCCTCGATCCCGACAGGCCCGCCACCCTGTCGAAGCCGGTGCTGACGGGACTGCTGCGCCAGGAACTGGGCTTTGACGGGCTGGTGGTCACCGATGCCCTGGTGATGGAGGCGATCACCGGGCGCTACGGCGCCGGCGAAGCGGCGGTGCTAGCCCTGGAGGCCGGCGCCGACCTGGTGCTGATGCCCGCCGATGCCACGGCCGCCATCGCGGCGATTGCGGAAGCGGTGCAGAACGGTCGGTTGAGCCGGGGGCAGCTGGAGACCAGTGCCAAACGCCGCCAGCGGGCCCTGGAGCGCTGCGCCACGGCTACAGCCGCCCCAG
This sequence comes from Cyanobium sp., assembly GCA_044342135.1. GTDB lineage: Bacteria > Cyanobacteriota > Cyanobacteriia > PCC-6307 > Cyanobiaceae > Cyanobium_A. The sequence continues at coordinate 3,679 of JBIIQK010000107.1, read as the reverse complement.
ACCCCGAAACCGCCGCCCAACCCGACCAGGCCTTGGCCTTGGAGCTGGTGCGCGCCACCCTCGAGGCCAGCCTCGAAGCCTCATCGGATGGCAGCGGGCCTGCGGTACAGCCGACGGCCGGGCCACCCGGGATCAACCTGATCCGCCTGGATTCAGCCCTAGCCGCCGCCTTCCTGCCTGCCACAGCCTCGGCCCTGAGCCGCCCCGAAGCCCGGGGCTGGCACACCGTGCTGCTGGAGAGCCGCAGCCCCAGCCTCTGGAGTGGTGCAGCCGACGCTCCCCTCGCCCTGGAGCGCCTGGGCCCGGGGCCGGTGCTGCTGCAACTGTTTGTGCGGGGCAATCCCTTCCGGGGCAGTGCCGGCAGCGCCGAGCCCTGGCCGGCCGCCCTGCAACAGCTGGCCGCCGCCGGCCGCCTGGCTGGGTTGGTGGTGTACGGCAGCCCCTACCTGTGGGACGAGCTGCAACCGCTGCTGCCGCCGGGAGTGCCGGGGGTCTACAGCCCCGGCCAGATGCCCCTGGCCCAGGCGGAAGCGCTGAACGCCCTGGGCAGCACCCTGGGGCTTGGGGACACTGGCAGCGGAGCCGGTTTCACCGACTGACGCCCATGCTCAGCCTCTCGATGATCGTGCGCAACGAAGCCGAGCGGCTGGAGCGCTGCCTGCGCTCGGTGGCGGGATTTGTCGACGAGATGGTGCTGCTCGACACCGGCTCCAGCGACGCCACGGTGGCGATCGCCGAAGGGCTGGGGGCCGTGGTGCACCATCTGCCTTGGCCGGGGGACTTCGCCCCGGCCCGCAATGCGGCCCTGGAGCACGTACGCGGCGACTGGGTGTTGGTGCTCGATGCCGATGAGTGGCTGCTGCCCGAGGCCCGAGGCCCCCTGCAGAGCCTGATGACCCGGCCGGATCTGCTGCTGATCAACCTGCTGCGGGAGGAGCGGGGTGCGGCCCAGTCGCCCTACTCGAACGTGAGCCGCCTGTTTCGCCGCCATCCGGCCATCCACTGGAGCCGGCCGTACCACTCGATGGTGGATGACAGCGTTCTGGCCCTGCTGGAGCAGGAACCCCACTGGCGTCTGGCCGATTGCGGGGTCCCGGCCCTCGCCCACGACGGCTACAGGCCCGAGCTGTTGGCCGGTGGCGCCAAGGCCGAACGGCTGCGCCAGGCCATGGAGGCCGACCTGGCCGCCCACCCCGGCGACCCCTACGCCTGCGCCAAGCTCGGCAGCCTGGAAGTGAGCGAAGGCAACCGGGAACGGGGCATCGCCTTGCTGGAGCAGGGGCTGGCCCACTGCCCGGCCAGCCGCCATCCCGAGCGCTACGAGCTGCTCCTGCACCTGGCCATCGCCCACACCGCCAGCCACCCGGGCCACGCCAGCCAGCTCTACCGCCAGGCCCTGGCCCTGCCTCTGCCGCCGCGGCTCACCCTGGCGGCCCGGCTCAACCTGGCCGGCCTGGTGCAGGAGAGCGGTGGCCTGGAGGAGGCCAGCGCCCTCTGCTGCGAAGCCACCAACGCGGCCCCGGAGCTGGCCCTGGCCTGGCTGCACCTGGGGCTGGTCGAGCGGCGGCGGGGGCGCATCCCGGAGGCGATCACGGCCTATCGCACCGCCCTGCAGCGCGACCCCAACCTGGCCGCCGCCCAGCAGAACCTGGCGGTGGCCCTGTTGCTCAGCGGCGACATCGGCGGGGCGCGGATGGCCTTTCGCCGGGCGATCGCCCTGCTGGACCAGCAGAACCGGGGCGCCGAAGCGGAGGCCCTGCGCCGTCAGGCCGGCACGATGGTCAAGCTGGACGACTGACCGCACCATCCCGCCATGGCCCTGGCCCCCGAGTTGTCCCTGCGCGGCCGCACCATCGCCGTGACCCGGGCCGAGACCCAGCTGGGGGAGGCCCGCCGCCTGTTTGAGGCCGCCGGCGCCACCGTGGTGGACCTGCCGGCCCTAGTGGTGACACCCCCGGATGAATGGGGGCCCCTCGACGATGCCCTGGCCGAGCTCGACGACTTCCACTGGCTGGTGTTCTCCAGCGGCAACGGCGTCGCCGCGGTCGAGCAACGGCTGCGCCGCCTGGGCCGCTGCCTGGCCCGCCGTCCCGCCAGCCTCAAGATCGCCGCGGTGGGGCGCAAAACGGCAGCCCAACTGGAGGCCCTCGGCGCCCCCGCCGATTTCATCCCGCCCAGCTTCGTGGCCGACAGCCTGCTGGAGCATTTCCCCGCCTCCGGCTGGGGGCTGCGGTTGCTGCTGCCGCGGGTGCAGAGCGGCGGCCGCACCCTGCTGGCGGAAGCTTTCGCCGACGCCGGTGCCCGGGTGGTGGAAGTGGCGGCCTACGAAACCCGCTGTCCAGAGGGTCTGCCCAGCGCTGCGGTGGCGGCTCTGGAGCAACGACGCCTGGACGCCATCACCTTCAGCAGCGGCAAGACCGTGAGCCACACCTGCCGCATGCTGGAGGCGGCCTTCGGACCGACCTGGCTGGGGCAACTGGACGGGGTCGCCGTGGTGTCAATCGGTCCCCAGACCAGCGAACGCTGCAAGGAGCTGCTGGGGAGGGTGGACGACGAGGCCCAGCCCCACGATCTGGCCGGCTTGGTGGACGCCTGTGGCCGTCGCTTTAGAGCTCAGCCGTCACCGACTGACTCCCCTGGCGCAGGGTGAGGCGGCCCTTCTGGACGTCGATGCTGGCCACACTCCAGCCATCCGGGAGGAGGGCGGTGCTGCGGCCGCCCTTCTGACCGACCCGCAGCGTTCCAGACTCGCCGGAGAACTGCACCAGGGCCTCCGGCGTGCCCCCGGAACGGATCACCCCGTTGAACACCAGACCTTGGGGCAGGGTGAGCGCGGGACGAACCCCAGCTTGGGCGCCGGTGGTCTGAAAGGGCGCGAACGGATCCACCCGCCCTGAGGAGACGGAGGCCACCACCTGGTCAGCGCTGGGCAGCGGCGTCAGCCCTGCCACGGGCCCCGGAGCGGCGACAGGGGCGGCTGCCACAGGGGCTGGAGGCGCAGACGCCGGAGGCTGGCTGCTGACGTCAGGAGACGTCTCTCCGGCGCAGGCGGCCAGCAAGAGGGCCACACCAAGGAAAACGCCAAAGGATCTAGCGGTTGCGGCTTTCGACGAGGTCACGGAATCGGTCAAGGTTGGCCTGCAGTTCCTTGGTGACAATTCCACCCAGGATGCTGGGTTCCATGAGCGGTGCCAAGACCCCCGGCAACTCATAACTCACGCTGAGCTTCACCGCCGTGCGTTCGGGAGCCTGGGGATAGAAGCGGACAGCCCCCTTCGTGGGGAGTCCTCCCACCGACTCCCAGTGCAGTTGCTGGGCCTCCACCCGCTGGGTAATCCGGGCCTTCCAGTGGAAGCGGAAGCCCTGGGCCGCCAGGGTCCAATCGGTGAGATCGGGATCCTCCAGCGTCACTACGGACTCGATCCAACGCATCCACTGGGGCATGGCCTCCAGATCACTCCACACCTCCCAGACCTCCTGCACCGAGGCCTGGATCTCCGTGGTGACGCTGTGCTCAAGCCAACGGCCCATGGAATCTCCTACGCGACAGAAGTGTTCGTTGCCAATGCAGCCTGGCGGCCCAGGATCGCCGCCGCGGCCAGCCGTCCACTCATGGTGGCGCCTTCCATCGAGTCGATGTAGTCCTGCTTGGTGTAGCTGCCGGCCAGGAAGAAGTTGG
>JBIIQK010000106.1:0-6205 GCA_044342135.1 Cyanobium sp. | reverse complement strand
GATGGCGGTGGCACAACAACTCGCCAACCTGTGTTGATCACCACACCGAATACCCACAAGTGTTGCGGGTCTTTGTGTTGTTTTGCAATTGAAAGCTAAAGGGTTGCTGAAAACACACTGTTACGGCTGAATTTGACTCGATAGTCGTCTTCTCCCAAAAGCGATCCGATGACATCCTCTCCGCTGCGGGCCAGTGAAAGCAGTCGCCGACGAAGTAGCGACCCCATCACTTGGTACCTGGCAACCATCGGTCGCGAGCCCCTCCTCACCCCTGCTGAGGAGATCGAACTGGGCAACCAGGTGCAGACGATGATGCGCCTGCTGGAAGAAGGGGATCGGGAGCACACCGACCTCGAGAAAAAGCTGCTGCGCATCGGCAAGCGCTCGAAGCAGCGCATGATGAAAGCCAATTTGCGCTTAGTGGTCAGCGTTGCCAAAAAATATCAAGGCAAAGGCCTGGAACTCCTCGATCTGATCCAGGAGGGATCCCTTGGATTAGAGCGAGCCGTTGAGAAGTTCGACCCCACCCGCGGCTATAAGTTTTCAACCTATGCCTTCTGGTGGATCCGCCAGAGCATGACCCGGGCCATTGCCTGCCAGTCCCGCACGATCCGCTTGCCCGTTCACCTGAGTGAGCGGCTTACCGCCATCCGCAAAGTGAGCCTGGATCTGGCCCACAAGCTCGGCGCCATGCCCAGTCGCCAGGAAATCGCCGAAGCGATGGCCATGCCGATCGACGAACTCGATGGCCTCCTGCGCCAGGCCCTCACCACCTCCAGCCTCGATGCACCGGTGAACGGTGATGAAGGCCGCAGCTTCCTGGGCGATCTGATCGCCGATTCCTCTGAGGAGGAGCCCCTCGATCGGGTGGAACGGGGCATCCATCAGGAACAACTGGGGCGTTGGTTGAGCCACCTGAGCGACCAAGAGCGCCAGGTGCTGCACCTGCGTTTCGGACTGGAGGGCGAGGAACGTCACACCCTGGCCGAAATCGGCCGGCAGCTGGACGTGTCCCGGGAACGGGTGCGCCAGGTGGAGCTGAAGGCCCTGCGCAAGCTGCGCAATCTCACCCGCCGCACACCCACCAACCTCTAGGGCTCTGGGGCCTCCGCTGATCTATCACCCGGCCTACTCGGCCCCCCTGCCCAGCAGCCATCGCTTTCCGATGGCGAAATTCCGGCAGCTCCACGACCTGCTGCTGAGCCAGGGGCTCGCGACGCCGAGCCAGCTCCACACCCCGCTGCCAGCCCCCCGCCGCTGGCTTGAGCTGGTGCATCCACGGACATATCACCAGGCCTTTGGCCGGGGAGAACTCAGTGCTGCCGACCAGCGCCGCATCGGCCTGCCGGCCACCCAGCCCCTCGTGCGTCGCACCTGGCTGGCCGTGGGAGGCACGGTGCTCACAGCGCGATTGGCGCTTCGGCATGGCGTAGCCTGCCACCTGGCCGGCGGCACCCACCACGCCTTCCCCCTGCATGGCAGCGGCTTCTGCATCTTCAACGACTGCGCTGTAGCCGCTCGGGTGCTGCTGGCCGAGGGGGCGGTGGAACGCCTGATGGTGGTGGATCTGGACGTGCACCAGGGCGATGCCACGGCGGCGATCTTCGCCACCGATCCACGGGTGTTCACCTTCTCCGCCCATTGCGCCAGCAACTTCCCCCTCCGCAAGCAATGCAGCGACGTCGACCTCGCCCTCGACGATGGCCTGGAGGATGACGCCTACCTGGCCGCCATCGGCGACCGCTTGCCCGACCTGCTGGACCAGGAGCGACCACAGTTGGTGCTCTACAACGCCGGGGTGGACCCCCATCGAGACGATCGCCTCGGACGTCTCTGCCTTAGTAGCCAAGGCCTGCTCAACCGCGACAGACTGGTGCTGGATGCCTGCCTACGGCGCGGCATCCCCATCGCCACGGTGATCGGCGGCGGCTATGACGACCTCGGGCCCCTCGTGCAGCGGCACAGCCTGGTGTTCCGGGCGGCCAGCGAGCAGGCCCGCCTGCACGGTCTCTAGTCTTCGGCCCAGATGTAACGGGTGAGCTCTTCCGGCTTGGGCTCCGGTGCGGCGAGGGCGAACTCGACGCAATCGGCCACCTCGGCATCGATCTCCTTCTCGATCGCCTTGAGCTCCTCCGCACTGGCCAGACCCTGCTCGATCAGGCGGGCGGCCAGGCCCTTGATCGGATCGCGCTTGGCCCAGAACTCCTTCTCGGCCTCGGCCCGCAGCTCGTCGGGGTCGGCCAGGGAGTGGCCGCGGAAGCGGTAGGTGAGGCACTCCAGCAGCGTGGGGCCTTCGCCGGCCCGGGCCCGCTCGATGGCGCGCTGGGCGGCGGCGCGGACCGCCAGCACATCCATGCCATCCACCTCTTCGCCGGCCATGCCGAAGGCGGCGGCCTTACGCCAGATCTCCGGGTCACTGGTGGCGCGGTTGTGGTCCATGCCGATGGCCCACTTGTTGTTTTCCACCACAAACAGGATCGGCAGCTTCCAGAGGGCCGCCATGTTCAGGCACTCATAGAACTGCCCGATGTTGCAGGTGCCATCGCCGAAGAAGGCCGCCGTGACGGCATCACTGCTGGCATCGCCCAGGGCATCGCGCTTGTAGCGGCTGGTGAAGGCGGCGCCGAGGGCCACAGGGATGCCCTCGCCGATGAAGGCATAGCCCCCGAGCAAATGGTGCTCCTTGGAGAACAGGTGCATGGAACCGCCCCGGCCCTTGCTGCAACCGGTTTCCTTGCCGAACAGCTCGCTCATCACCTCCCGGGCCGGCACACCGCAGCTGAGGGCGTGCACGTGGTCGCGGTAGGTGCTGCAGAACCAGTCGTGCTGCATCTTCATCGCCTTGATCACCCCCGTGCTCACGGCCTCCTGGCCGTTGTAGAGGTGCACGAACCCGAACATCTTGCCCCGGTAGTACATCTCGGCGCACTTGTCCTCGAAGCGCCGCCCCAGGGTCATGTCGCGGTAGAGCATCAAGCCCTCCTCGCGGGTCACCGTCGCCGGAACGGAGGGGTAGAGATTCTCCAGGCGCTCGGCATGGGCTCCGACCAGGCTGGTGGAGTCGGCAGAACAGGAGGGGGCTCCGGACGAAGCTGCTCCAGGGGCAGTTCCTCCAGTAACAGCCGCGATGTCGGGGCCCATGTCTGCCTGCGTCATCAAGCAACTCTACGAGGTCCAACCTCAGCAGCCCCGAACAAGTTCTGGCAAAACCGCTGACCCTGCCTACAGTCAGCCACCAGTGACGGGCCTGGATTGGAACTGCCGATCGATCACTTCCGGTTGCTCGGAGTCAGCCCGACCACCGACCTCCAGTCGCTGCTCCGCACCCTGCAGCAACGCATCGACCGGGCACCCGATCAGGGCTTCACCCAAGACACCCTGCTGGCCCGCGAAGAGTTGCTGCGAGCCAGCGCCGATCTCCTGAGTGATGAGCCCCGACGCCAGGCCTACGAGTCCGACTTAACGGCCCTGGCCGGCGGCGATCGAACGGTGATGCCCGCCCTGGATGTGCCCACCAGCAAAGAGGTGGGCGGCCTGCTGCTGCTGCTGGAAGCGGGCCAGGCCCTGGACTGTTTCGAGCTGGCCTGCCGGGCCCTGCAACCTCCCCAGGCCCCCGCCCTTGGCAGCACCCGGGAAGCCGATCTCACCCTGCTGGCGGGGCTCGCCTGCCTGGCTGGCGCCGCCGACCTGCACCAACAACGGCGCTATGAGGCCGCCGCCCAGACCCTGCAGCAGGGCCTGCAGCTCTTACAACGGATGGGCCAGTTGCCGGCCATTCGCCAGCAGCTCAACGACGAACTGGATGGGCTGCGGCCCTATCGGGTGCTCGACCTGCTCAGTCGCAATCTCACCGCCCAGAGCGAGCGGGCCGAGGGGCTGGCCCTGCTGGAGGACCTGGTGGCCCGTCGCGGCGGGCTCGAAGGCTTCGGCGATCCGAGCATGGCTCCGGCGGAGTTCCAGGCCTTCTTCAAGCAGATCCGCTCCTTTCTCACGGTGCAGGAGCAGGTGGACCTGTTCAGCCGCTGGGCGCCCACCTCGGCCGCGGCCGATTTCCTGGCCAGCACCGCCCTCACCGCCTCCGGCTTTGCCCAGCGCAAACCGGAGCGGATCGCCGCCGCCCGCCAGCGGCTGGAAGCCAGCGGCCAGGAGGGGGTGCAGCCGCTTGTGGCCTGCCAGCACCTGCTGCTGGGCCAGGTGGAGCTGGCCCGAACCACCTTCGAGCAAGGGGCCACTCCCGAGCTGAGGCGCTGGGCCGAACAGCAGAGCTCAGATCCCCTGGCCCAGCTCTGTGCCTACTGCCGCGACTGGCTGACCCGGGATGTGCTCCCTGGCTACCGGGACCTAGACGCCGATCCCGACCTGGAGGCCTACTTCGCCGATCGGGACGTGCAGGCCTACGTGGAGCAGCACGACCCACCCAGCGGGCACGTGCCGGCAACGTCCGAGAGCGCCCTGTCCTGGGAGATGGCCTCCGATCCAGGCACCGGGGCCGCAGCAGAGGGCGAGGCGGAGGATGGGGAAGACGACGAAGCCCCCTGGCTGGACTCCTGGCTGGCCGACTGGCGCTGGCCCCAGATCCAGTGGCCCCAGCTTCGCGCACCCCAGATTAAGTGGCCCCAGCTGCAGCAGCCCTCGCGCCGCACGGCCACCGCGGCGGCCGTGGGGGCCGGTGTGGCGCTGATGGCCATCGCTGCCGCCGTGCGTCTGCGTCCCCTGCCCCCGGGCCCGGGCAGAACCCCGATTGCGGTGCAGCCCGCTCCCAAACCGGTGGCCACGGAAGTCACGCCCACCGCCAAGCCCCCCACCCCGGCAGCGGCCCCCATCCCCCTGCGGGCGGAGGCCCCCAGCGAAGCCCAGGTGCAGGCGCTGCTCGAGGCCTGGCTTGACGCCAAGGCGGCCATCCTGGCCGGCAAAAACAGCCAGATTCCCCTCGAAGTGCTGGCCCGCCCCACCCAGGTGGATCGGCTGGAAAGCGAGCGCGCTAGCGACCAGAGCCGCGGCGAAACCCAGACCATCAGCACGAGCATCACGGCGCTGGCCATCGATGAGCGGGACCCGAACCGGATTGCCGCCACGGTGAACCTCCGCTACGCCGACCAGCGCCTCAACGCCAAGGGGGACCCGGAAGGCGATCCCACCAAGCTCGAACTGCGCAACCGCTACGTGTTCGCCCGGGATGGGGGGCTGTGGAGGCTGGCGAGCTTCCAAAAGGCCCCCTGAGGATCGGGTTCTCCCCCACCCCACCCAAACGGTGCGGGCCGGGGAGCCCGGTTTTTACGATGCCTTGAATCCTGGGGCCTGGCCCCCACTCCTGGCCCCCGAGCGGCAACGCGATGTTTGACGAGCTTTCGCAGCGATTTGAGGACGCGGTCAAGAGCCTGAGGGGGCAGGCCGCCATCACCGAAACCAACGTGGAGGGGGCACTTAAACAGGTGCGCCGGGCCCTGCTGGAGGCGGATGTGAGCCTGCCGGTGGTGCAGGACTTCGTCGAGGAGGTGCGGCGCAAGGCCGTCGGCGCCGAGGTGGTGCGGGGGGTGAGCCCGGATCAGAAATTCATCCAGCTGGTGCACGAGCAGCTGGTGGAAACCATGGGCGGCGACAACGCGCCCCTGGCCGCTGGTGGCTCGGCCGGAGCTCCCACGGTGGTGCTGATGGCAGGCCTCCAGGGCGCTGGCAAAACCACCGCCACCGCCAAGCTCGGCCTGCACCTCAAGGAGCAGGGACGCAAGGCCCTCCTGGTGGGGGCAGACGTCTACCGCCCCGCGGCCATTGAGCAGCTGAAGACCCTCGGCGGCCAGATCGGAGTGGAGGTCTTCAGCCTCGGCATTGACGCCAAACCGGAGGCGATCGCCGCGGCCGGGATCGCCAAGGCCAAAGCCGAGGGCTTCGACACGGTGCTGGTGGACACCGCCGGCCGCCTCCAGATCGACACCTCGATGATGGAGGAGATGGTGCGGATCCGCGAAGCCGTGCAGCCCGATGAGGTGCTGCTGGTGGTGGATTCGATGATCGGCCAGGAAGCGGCCGAGCTCACCCGGGCCTTCCACGACCAGGTGGGCATCACCGGTGCCGTGCTCACCAAGCTCGACGGCGACTCCCGCGGCGGCGCGGCCCTTTCGATCCGCAAGGTGAGCGGCGCCCCGATCAAGTTCATCGGTACCGGCGAGAAGGTGGAGGCGCTGCAGCCCTTCCACCCGGAGCGGAT
>JBIIQK010000105.1:0-6296 GCA_044342135.1 Cyanobium sp. | reverse complement strand
GCAGGGGATCATCAGCACACCGAACCAGCCCACATACAGGCGGTTGTTGGTGGAGGTGACCCACTCGCAGAACTGGTTCCACGCAGAAGCGCCTTGGCGCTGCTGGAGAGTGGTTGTCATGAGAACGAGAGAAGGGTGTTCCAGAGGAACGGGTATGGAGGGCGGTAAACCGCCAGGGCGAAAAACGCCGGACGGAATCCCGTCGAGCGCAACTGTAACGGAAGATTGCGGCAATGGTGAGAAGGGTCCCGCTGGGATGGCCCAGGCCTGCTGATGACAACGATCAGCTCGGCTGATGGGTCGATTGGGGGGCGCTCGATCACCTGGAGTCCCAGCGTCACGCTGGTCCCCACCCGTTCCTGCTTCAACGCCTGTGGGTACTGCAGTTTCCGCCGCCCTCCGGATCCCGCCGAGCCCCTGGCTGATGCCCTCGGCGATGGCGAGGCCGCGGCTGCTTTGGTGGCCCGCCCGCGGGCCGCGGAGGTCTTGCTGCTGAGTGGTGAGGTGGCTCCCCAGTCCCCCCACCGGCAGGCCTGGTTCAGACGGTTGCTGCGCCTCTGTCGGCTGGCCTGGGCGGCTGGGCGCTTGCCGCACACCAATGCGGGTCCCCTCTCCCGGGCGGAGATGGCGGCCCTGGGCCGGCTCAATGGCTCCATGGGACTGATGCTGGAAGGGCTTGGTCCCGCCTATGACGCCCTGCACCGCCGGGCACCGAGCAAGGGGCTGGAGGTCCGCTTGGCCCAGCTGGAGCAGGCCGGACGCTTGGGGATTCCCTTCACCACCGGCTTGCTGCTCGGGGTGAGGGAGAGTCAGGCCGATCGCCGCGCGGCCCTGGAGGTGCTGGCCAGGCTGCAGCGCCGGTGGGGCCATCTGCAGGAGGTGATCCTGCAGCCCTTCCGCCCCCATGGCGCCACGGCCCAGCGGCTCACTGCAGCCGAGCAGACCGACCTGCTCGCCACCATTGCCGACGCCCGCAGGATCCTGCCCGCCGAGGTGCATCTACAGATGCCTCCCAACCTCTGGCCCCTGGAGGCCCTGCCGGAGGCTCTGGCTGCCGGCATCGACGATCTGGGCGGGATCGACAGCGGGGATGTGATCAATCCCGCCTACCCCCAGCCGTCTCCAAGCAAGTTGGCGGCCGTGCTGGCCCAGTCCGGCTACCGATTGCTGCCCCGCTTGTGTGTGCACCCGGCCTGGCGGCCCTGGCTGCCGGCTGCAGTGCGGGAGCAGGCCCGCCGCGCCGAATCCAGGTTGTTAGCGTCCCAGCCTTCGGGCCCCTGGAGTTGACGGCCGTGAGCACCACGAGCGACCACCGGGTGCTGCTGGTACGGCTGCCCTGCAATCCCATCTTCCCGATCGGGCCGATCTATCTGGCCGATCACCTGCACAAGCAGTTCGGGGAGATGCCCCAGCGGATCCTCGATCTGGCCGCGGTGCCCCTGCTCGATGTGGAGCGGGTGCTGCTCCAAGTGATCACGGCGTTCCGGCCCACCCTGCTGGTGTTTTCCTGGCGCGACATCCAGATTTACGCGCCGGTGGATGGCCGGGGGGGCAACCCCCTGCAGAACTCCTTCGAGGTGTTCTACGCCCGTAACCCCCTGCGCCGGCTGCGGGGTGCCTGGGGCGGCCTGCAATTGATGGCCTCGTTTTACGGGGAGCTGTGGCGCAATCTGCGCCTGGTGCGTCGGGGGTTGCGCCGTGCCCGGCGCTTCCACCCCGAGGCGCGCGCCGTGATCGGCGGCGGGGCGGTGAGCGTGTTTTACGAGCAGCTGGGCCGCAAGCTTCCCCGCGGCACCGTGGTGTCGGTGGGGGAAGGCGAGCCCTTGCTGGAGAAGCTGATTCGCGGCGACTCCATTGCCAACGAGCGCTGCTTTGTGGTGGGCGAACAGCCCCGCGCCGGATTGATTCACGAGCAGCCGGCGGGCATGGATAAAACGGCGTGCAACTACGCCTACATCGCAGAGATCTGGCCCCAGCTCGACTGGTACCTCGACGGCGGTGACTTCTACGTGGGCGTGCAGACCAAGCGCGGCTGTCCCCACAACTGCTGCTATTGCGTCTACACGGTGGTGGAGGGCAAGGCGGTGCGGGTGAACCCCGTCGAGGAGGTGATCGCCGAGATGGGCCAGCTCTACGCCAAGGGGGTGCGCGGTTTCTGGTTCACCGACGCCCAGTTCATCCCGGCCCGGCGCTACATCGAGGATGCCAAGGAGCTGCTGCGGGCGATCCAGGCCCAGGGCTGGACCGACATTCGCTGGGCCGCCTACATCCGTGCCGACAACCTCGATGCCGAGCTGGCCGAGCTGATGGTGGCCACGGGCATGGACTACTTCGAGATCGGCATCACCTCCGGCTCCCAGGAGCTCGTGCGCAAGATGCGCATGGGCTACAACCTGCGCACCGTGCTCGAGAACTGCCGCCTGCTGGCCCGGGCCGGCTTTCGGGAGCACGTGTCGGTGAACTACTCGTTCAACGTGATCGACGAGCGCCCCGAGACGATCCGCCAGACCGTGGCCTATCACCGCGAGCTCGAGCGCATCTTCGGCGCCGACAAGGTGGAGCCGGCGATCTTTTTCATCGGCCTCCAGCCCCACACCCACCTGGAGCAGTACGGCTTTGATCAGGGCTTGATCCAGCCCGGCTACAACCCGATGAGCATGCTGCCCTGGACGGCCCGCCAGCTGCTCTGGAACCCCGAGCCAATGGGCAGCACCTTCGGACGCATCTGTCTGGAGGCCTTTGAGCGCAACCCTGGCGATTTCGGCCGCACGGTGATGGATCTGCTCGAGCGCGATTACGGCCTGGCGCCCCTCGAGGAGGCGTTGCATGCACCGGTGGAGGGGCGCAAAGCCCTTGCTACGGCGACCCGTTAGCGCCGTTCCACCAGCGGCGGCGCACCCAGAGCAGCGCCCCCAGGCCGATCCAGCCCACCAGCCCGCCGATGGGGTTGATGTCGGCACCGCCGGGCCCCACCCACCAGGCCGGAGCAGCCGGGGAGATTTGCAGCAGTCCCTTCTGCACCAGAAACCAGCCCCCCACCAGGCCGCCGTGGAGGCCGATGGCCCCCCAGAGGGAGCCGCCGTCAGCGCGGCGCTGCAGGGCCAGTACCAGGCCCAGCAGGATCAAGCCCCCCAGCAAGCCCACGGCCTCCAGGCCCGGGGCCCGGTACCAGGGGTGGAGCAGGGCAAAGATCACGGCCTGCAGCACCAGTGCCCGCCGCGCCCCCACCAACAATTCCAGCTCCCCCCACAGCCAGCCGCGAAACAGCAGCTCCTCCGCGAAGCCGACGCCGGCCAGCAGCAGCAGGCCATTGAGCAGCAGGGCGCCATTGAGCTCCCCGAGCCATTGGGCCTGCCCGGCCACCAGCAGGGCACCGCCCACCAGCACCAGCAGGGCCAGGGCCTTGAGCAGGCCGCGCACGCCACTGCGCACGCCGATGGCCGTGGGAACGGCTAAACCCAACCGTTCCCAGGGGTGGGGTTCCTGCCAGACGCGCTGCAGGCGCAGGGGCAGGCTCACCAGCAGCAACAGCAGCGCCACCACCAGTCCGGCCAGATCGACCTGGTCTGACCGCCAGCTCGGGGCCACCCAGGCCAGGGGACGGGACAACAGCCAGCCCGCCCCATAGAGCAGGGGCACATAGAACAGGGTCCCCCAGCCGTTGGGCCTGGTCGCTCCCGGCACCTCGGCTGAGGGCGGAGCCATTCAGGTTTCCGGCTCGAGGCTGCTGCTCAGGCCCTTGGCCTTGAGGGTTTCGCAGTAAAACTCAGCCGGCTCGAGGTCGCAGACGATGACCAGGCCCACGCCGGTGTTGTGGGCCTCCAGCATCACGGCGATCGCGTCCTGCTCGCTGAGGCTCGGCACCACCTGCCGCAGGGTGCTCACCACGTATTCCATGGTGTTCACCGGGTCGTTGTGGAGCAGCACCTTGTAGCGGGGCGAGGGCTTACGCACCCGCTCCGGAGCCTTCTCCATCACAGCTGCCCCGCCGCTTTCGCGGCCCGGGCTCTGGCTGGCGACTGGTTGGGAGGTCATGGCCGCTGGTGTCATGACGATGGCTCCATTAAAGGGCCCGGATGCGCCGCATGGCTTCCTCCACGTTTTCGCGGCTGTTGAAGGCCGAGAGGCGGAAGTAGCCCTCGCCGGCGGCCCCGAAGCCGCTGCCGGGGGTGCCCACCACGTGGGCCTGGCCCAGCAGACGATCGAAGAAGCCCCAGGAATCCACGCCCTCGGGAGTCTTGATCCACACGTAGGGAGCCTGCTCACCGCCATACACCGCCAGGCCGGCGGCGCTGAGCTCGCGGCGGATGATGGCGGCGTTCTCCATGTAGAAGGCGATCAGCGCCTTCACCTGGGCCTGGCCATCCGGTGAATACACCGCCTCAGCGCCCCGCTGCACGATGTAGCTCACGCCGTTGAACTTGGTGCACTGGCGCCGGTTCCACAGGCCCCACAGCTCCACGCGCTCGCCGTTGGCCGCCGTGCCCATCAGGCCCCGGGGCACCACGGTGAGGGCGCAGCGGGTGCCGGTGAAGCCGGCGTTCTTCGAAAAGGAGCGGAACTCGATCGCGCACTCGCGGGCTCCCTCGATCTCGTAGATGGAGTGGGGCAGCTCGGGGTCCTGGATGAACGCCTCGTAGGCGGCGTCGAACAGGATCAGGGCATCGTTGGCGCGGGCGTAGTCCACCCAGGCCTTGAGCTGCTCCTTGGTGGCCACCGCACCGGTGGGGTTGTTGGGGAAGCAGAGATAGATCAGATCCACCTTCTCCGTGGGGATCTGGGCGGTGAAGCCGTTGCCTGCGTTGATCGGCAGGTAGGTGAGGCCGCCGTACTGGCCGGCGTCATCGGCGTCGCCGGTGCGGCCCGCCATCACATTGCTGTCCACGTACACCGGGTACACCGGGTCGGTCACGGCGATGCGGTTGTCCGGGCCAAGGATGTCGAGGATGTTGGCGCTGTCGCACTTGGAGCCATCCGACACGAAGATCTCCTCGGCGGAGATCTGACAGCCGCGGGCCTGGAAATCCTGAGCAGCGATCGCTTCGCGCAGCCACAGGTAGCCCTGCTCGGGGCCGTAGCCGTGGAAGCCCTCACGGCTGCCCATCTCATCCACAGCGGCCTTCATGGCGGTGCGGCAGGCCTCCGGCAGCGGCTCGGTGACATCGCCGATGCCCAGGCGGATGATCGGTGCTTCCGGGTTGGCTTCGCTGAAGCCTTTCACCCGCCGGGCGATCTCGGGGAACAGGTAGCCCGCCTTGAGCTTGAGGTAGTTGCCGTTGACCTGGGCCATGGAAGAGGAATGCCGCGGACGGGAGGGAATGGCGGGATTGTCCTATGGCGGGTGGCGCTGCATACGATCAAGGCAGCTCTCCGGCCGCCCGCATCTGTGACTGTCGTCCCCGTCGAGGCCCCCCTGGATGGTCCCGTTGCGGCTCCGGTTGATTTCACCGCCCTGGTCGACCTGGAGATCAGCAAGCCGGCCCGCTACCTGGGCAATGAGCTGGGGGTGCAGCCGCGCGATTGGGACGTCGACTGGGCTGGGGCCGGCGTGCGCTGGGCGCTCACCTACCCCGAGGTCTACGAGGTGGGGGCCAGCAACAGCGGCCACATCATTCTCTATTCGATCCTGAATGCCGTTCCCGGTCAGCTGTGCGACCGCAGCTACCTGCCGGCGCCGGATCTGGCGGCCCGCCTGAGGGAGCGCGGGGCACCGCTGTTTGCCGTGGAGAGCCGCCGGCCCCTGCGGGCCTTCGACATCCTGGGCTTCTCGCTCAGCTACGAGCTGGGCGGCACCAACATCCTGGAGATGCTGGAGCTGGCTGGCATTCCGATCCGTGCCGCCGACCGGGGCGACCTGCCCCTCAGCCACCCGGAGGCGCCGCCGCTGATCTTTGCCGGCGGCCCCACGGCCACCAGCAACCCCGAGCCCTTCGCCGCCTTCTTCGACTTCGTGGCCCTCGGCGACGGGGAGGAGCTGCTGCCGGAGATCGGCCTGGTGGTGGCCGAGGGCTGGGCCGCTGGCCTGGGCCGGCGTGCCCTGCTGCGGGATCTGGCCCAGGTGCCGGGGGTGTATGTGCCGTCGCTGTACGGCCCTGGCGCCGATGGCGTCGCGATCGAGCCGCTGGAGCCCGGTATCCCGGCCCGCATTCAGCGGCGCACCGCCACGCCGATGCCCCACTACGCCATGGGGCTCGTGCCCCACATCGAAACGGTGCATGACCGGCTCACGGTGGAGATCCGCCGGGGCTGCACCCGCGGTTGTCGCTTCTGCCAGCCCGGCATGCTCACCCGCCCCG
>JBIIQK010000103.1:0-6360 GCA_044342135.1 Cyanobium sp. | reverse complement strand
AGACCGGCCACCTCAAGCTCGACCGCGTGGGCTATTCCTCCCTGGCCTACCCCTTCGCCTACGGCTGCATTCCCCGCACCTGGGACGAGGACGGCGATCCCCTCGACATCGAGATCGTGGGCGTGACCGAACCCCTGGTGCCCGGTTCCCTGGTGGAGGCCCGCATCATCGGGATCATGACCTTCGACGATGGCGGTGAGGTGGACGACAAGGTGATCGCCGTGCTGGCGGACGACAAGCGCATGGACCACATCACCAGCTACACCCAGCTCGGTGCCCAGTGGGTGAATGAAACCCAGTACTACTGGGAGCACTACAAGGACCTCAAGAAGCCCGGTACCTGCAAGGTGAATGGCTTCTTTGAACCGACCGAGGCCGTGCGCATCATCAAGGAGTGCGAACGGCGCTATCTCCACGTCATCGACGCCAAGCTGGTCAACTGAGCTCGGAGCCAGCCATGCACGCCCCCTCCCTTCGTCTTTGGCTGGCCGCCGCCGTGCTGGCGGCCGGACCGGTTCTGGCCCAGGGCACGGCACCCCTCGGCCAGAAGGCTCCTGACCAGCCTCCAGCGGCACCCGCTGCGCACACCAACACCCGCGAGATCCTGCTGCAGCTGGGCAAGCGCACCATCAGCCTGCGGGAAAACGGCAAGGTGATCGGCAGCTGGCCCGTGGCGATCGGCGATCCCAGCACCCCCACCCCGGTGGGCCGCTTCACGCTCCAGAACAAGGTGGTCAACCCCAAGTACCAGAGCACCAAGAGCGGCAAGATCAATGCCACCGTGGGCCCCAATGGCCCCCTCGGCGACCGCTGGATGGGCTTCCAGCAGAGCGGTCCCAACCAATACGGGATCCATGGCACCCCTTCCGCCTGGGCCTGGACGGTGACCTCCCGCGCTGCTGTCACCAACGGTTGCGTGCGCATGCTCCACGAGCACGTGCGCAAATTGTTTGACTTGGTTGATGTCGGGACTCCGGTGATCGTGCAGCGTTGAACCGCTGCCTCTGGCTGTTGCAGCCCACCTGAAAAGATTCAGGAGATCGGGGCAGCAACGGCGGAAATAGGCCGGTTCACCGGTACCTTGTGGGGCTTCCATGGGGCCCAGGGCCTCCAAGTGGCCCCGTTCATGTCTCCGGTTTCCCCATCCCGTCAACCTGCCGAACCCCAGACCAGCACGACCCTGAAGTGGGCCAGTGATGGGGAACTTTCGGCCCTTGATCTGGAGAGAATTCTGGTCCGCCTGCGCGCGGTTGATCCCGCGGCCGAGGCTCTGTCAGGGCAGCTTCAGCCCCAACGGTGAAGCTGGCGGGCCAGGGCCCGCGCCATCCCGTCCCGGGTGGCCAGGCCCTGAAGGGAGGCCACCGGCAGCCCTGGATTGGGGAGGCCGTGGGGAAGGGCGGCCGCCGTGGCGGCCGGCACGTCGAACACCGGCACCTGGCGCAGGCCATTGGGGGTGAGTTGGTCCTCCAGTTGGGCGAGATGGGCGCTCAGGGGCAGCCACACCAGATCACTGCGGCGACACTCAATCAGGCTCGGCATCACGGCGGTCCCCGCTTCGCTGCGCCTGGGCTCGGCACTGAGGGCCCGTTGCAGATCCGGCAGGGTGACGAGCCCCACCACCCAGCTGCCATCCGCCACCACCAGGCAGTGGCTGTGGGCCTCCACCAGCTGGCGCAGGGCCTGGTCGGCGGGTAGGGCTGCGGGCCGCACCAGGGGAGCCTCGGGCTCAAAGGCATCGGCCACGGGCAGTGCCGCGAGTTGGCGCCGGCGCTGCTCTTCGAGGGGATCGGGGCCCAGCAGGCCCGGATCCGCCAGCCCCTGCCAGCGCTCCACCAGGGCGGCACTGAGGCCGGCGGCGGCCATCAGGGGCAGCACGATGCGGATGTCGCGGGTGAGTTCAAACAGCAGCAGCAGCGCCGTTAGTGGAGCCCGGGCGCTGCCGGCGAGCACGGCCGCCATGCCCACCATGGCGTAGGCCGGGGGCTCGGCCACCGGGAGGTGCAGGCCGCTGTCGCCGAGCAGCTGGCCGTAGCAGTTGCCGAGCACGGCCCCGAGAAACAGGGAGGGGGCGAACCCGCCGCCCACAAATCCCGTGGCATTGCTGATGCCGGTGGCCAGCAGTTTCACCCCCAGCAGCGCCAGCAGCGTGAACAGGGGCACGCCGCCGTCACTGCCCAGCAGGGCTTCAATCGTGTCGTAGCCCACCCCCAGCACCTGGGGAAAGCCCAGGGCCATCAGGCCCACGCAGGCTCCGCCCAGGGCCGTGGGCAAGCCGGGGGGCAGTTGGCCCAGCCAGGTCTGCAGGCGTTCGCTGCGGCCGGCCGCCAGCAGGCTCACCAGCGCCCACGACATCAGGCTGGCCACCAACCCCAGCCCCAGATAGAGGGGCAACTCCAGTGGCGATCGCACCTCGTAGGCGGGCAGCCGCAGGATCGGGGTGTCGCCCAGTAGCAGTTGGGTCACCAGGGAGGAGGCCACCGCCGCCACCAGGACGGCCCGCAGGCTGGGGCGGCCCTGGATCGCACTGAAACTGCCTTCAAACGCAAAAAACACCCCCGCAATCGGTGCCTTGAAACCGGCAGCCAGGCCGGCGGCCACCCCGGCGGCCACCAGGGCTTTCTGGCTCTGGGGCGAGAGCCCGCCCCGCAGGGCTGTCCACAGGCCGATATTGCCGCCGCTTTCGACGCTCGGTCCCTCGGGGCCCAGCGAGGCCCCGCTGCCGAGGCTGAGGGAGGCCCCCAGCAGGCGCTGCAGGGGGAGGCGAGGACTCGCGGGCACGGCTCCATCGGCCATGGCCATCAGGCTCGGCAGGCCCGGACCCAGCTCTCCGCCGTAGCGGCGCAGGAGACCCACGGCCAGGCCCCCCAGGGTCGGCACCACCACCACGGGCCAGAGGCTGATCCAGTCGGGCAGGGTGGAAACGGGCAGCGGTGGCGGTTCCGGGGCTGCGGGTGGGGGTGGCAGAAAGCCCAGTCCGCCCAGGCCCACCTGCAGGAGAGCCTTCAGGGGCGTGCCCGTATCCGGCGGCAGGGGCGGCAGCTCGGGGGGCAGCTCAGGCAGAGGATTGCGCCCCACGGCCAGCAGGCCCTCCACAAAGGGGCCGAACAGTCCGTTGTTGATGAAGCCCAGCAGTTCATGGAATCCCACCACCGCCAGGCCCGTGGCCACCCCCACGAGGGCGGCCCAGGCGAGCAGATTCCATTGGTACGGCAGGGCGCGCGCCTCGCCGTCGGGACCCTGGACCGGCTCCTCTGCTGGGTCGGGGCTGGTTTCAGGCTTCAGGCCGGACCGTTGCAAAGATCTCCTCCAGGATCTCTCCTGCGCCTTGGGCCTTCAAGGCATGGGCCAGGGCGATGCCAATCGCTTCCGGATCCTCCTGGGGGCCGCGGGCCTCATCGCGGATCAGGCGCAGACCATCCAGGCTGGCCACCATCCCCGTCAGCACCAGGGTGTCTCCCTCGAAGCGGGTGTTCACGCCGATGGGCACCTGGCAGCCACCTTCCAGTTCCCGCAGGAAGGCCCGCTCCGCCAGGCAGCGCCGCGCCGTGGGGGTGTGCTCGAGCACCTTGATCTGCTCCAGCACCGCCGTGTCGCCTTCCCGGCACTCGATGCCCAGGGCCCCCTGGCCCACGGCATGGAGCGAAATGGAGGGGTCGATCAGTTCGTGGATGCGATCGCCCAGGCCGAGGCGCCCCAGGCCGGCGGCGGCCAGGATCAGGCAGTCGTACTCGCCGGCATCGAGTTTCTCCAGTCGGGTGATCACGTTGCCCCGCACATCCTTGAACACCAGATGGGGGAAGTGATGGCGCAGCTGGGCCAGCCGGCGCAGGGAGCTGGTGCCCACCACGGCGCCGGCTGGCAGGGTGGCCAGGGTCTTGTCCTGGTGCTTGGCATGCACCACCAGGGCATCGGCGGGATCCTCCCGCTCGGTGATGCAGCCCAGCATCAGACCTTCGGGGAGGTTGGTGGGCAGGTCCTTGAGGCTGTGGACGGCGATGTCGGCCTGGTTCACCAGCATCTGGGCCTCCAGTTCCTTGGTGAACAGGCCCTTATCGCCGATCTTGGCCAAGGCCACATCCAGGATCTTGTCGCCCTGGGTGGCCATGGCCTCGATGCTGATCTCCAGGCCCGCGTGGGCCTTGGCCAGCTCATCGCGCACCCAGTGGGTCTGCACCATGGCCAGCTGGCTGCGGCGGGAGGCGATGCGCAGGGGGTTGGCCATCGGTGCCAGATAACAGCCGCCCAGCCTAAGGAGTGGCCTTCACCGTTCCGGGGGCTCCAGCCCAGACCGTGATCAGCTGAAGAAATCCAGGGGCAGGGGCCCCCAGGTGTCTTCGGCGTCCGGATTGGCCGGGGCATGGCCTGTGATCAGGATCCCAACCCCCAGGCCATCCTCCTGGCGCAGGCTGAATTGCCCCGTCGACTGGTTGCCCTTCAGGAACACGGGGCCAGCCCCAAGGGGAGCTGTGCTTTCCGGTGCGGCGTTCGGCTGTAGGGCGCTCCACTGGAGCCGGGCTTCCGTGGCCCGCAGGGCGTTCATGGCCCCATCGGCGGACGGGGCCATGATCCCGATGGTGAACCAGTCGCAGCCCGCCAGGCGCTGCTCCAACTCCAGCATCAGCTGGGTGCGCTGGTCGCCATCCAGGTCGGGCGCGGTCCTGAGACCGCGCAGCTCCAGCAAGTTGGCCACTTACTTGATGTACTCCTTGAGCACGCCGTTGCGGTTGGGGTGGCGCAGCTTGCGCAGGGCCTTGGCCTCGATCTGGCGGATGCGCTCGCGGGTCACATCGAAGATCTGACCAATTTCCTCCAGGGTCTTCATGCGGCCGTCATCGAGGCCGTAGCGCAGGCGCAGCACGTCGCGCTCGCGGGGGCTGAGGGTGGCCAGCACCCCTTCGAGGTCCTCGCGCAGGAGGTTCTTGGCCACGTCCTGCTCCGGGTTCTCGATGTCGGCTTCGATGAAGTCGCCGAGGCGGGAATCCTCCTCCTTGCCGATCGGGGTTTCGAGGGAGATGGGCAGCTGGGCGCTCTTGGCGATGAAGCGCAGCTTCTCGATGGTCATCTCCATCGATTCGGCGATCTCCTCTTCGGTGGGCTTGCGGCCGAATTCCTGGGAGAGGGTCTTGGTGGTCTTCTTGATCCGCGAGATGGTCTCGTAGAGGTGCACCGGCAGGCGGATGGTGCGCGACTGGTCGGCGATGGCGCGGGTGATCGCCTGGCGGATCCACCAGGTGGCGTAGGTGGAGAACTTGTAGCCCTTCTCGTGGTCGAACTTCTCGGCCGCACGGATCAGGCCCAGGCTGCCTTCCTGGATCAGGTCCTGGAAGCTCAGGCCCCGGTTCATGTACTTCTTGGCGATCGACACCACCAGGCGCAGGTTCGACTGCACCATCTTTTCCTTGGCCCGGCGGCCGAGCATCAGGCGCCGGCGGAACTTGATCAGGGGCATGTCGACCAGGGCTGCCCACTCCTTGTTGTCGGGGTGGTGGCCGTGGTCCGCTTCGAATTGGGCCGCCAGCTCCTCGAGCTGCAGCAGGTCGGCGATCTTGCGGGCCAGCTCGATTTCCTCATCGGGCCGCAGCAGGCGAATCCGGCCGATCTCCTGGAGATAGACGCGAATCGAATCTTCGGTGTAGACGCCCTTGGGGCCCACCTTGATGCTGGCCAGGGCCTTCGCGGCCTTTTCATCCTTGTCCGGTTTGTCGGCGTCGTCTGCCTGGGCCAGGGCTGCGCCGGCCAGGTCTGCAGCGGCGGCTGAATCCCCAGCAGCAGCACCATCTTTGGCAGCAGTTTTGGCTTTTGCGGCTGGCTTGGCTTTGGGTGCCTTGACCGCAGAGCCCTTTTCAGCGCTGGGTTTCGCTGGGGTGGCCTTGGGTGTGGCGGTCTTGGCTTTGGGGGGTGCTTTTTTGGCCTTGGGCTTCACGGCCACCTCCTCACCGGCCGCCGTGGCCACCATCAGAATTTCCGGAGTTGCTTTCGGCTGGGCAGCGGTGGGGCTCATGGGATACGGGAATGAAGAAGCGGAGAGAGCGAATGGGGCCGTGCTCTGGGGGGTGCCTCAGGGGGCGTTGCTCAGGGAGGAGCGCGCCGGATGGGAACGGGCCTCAGGGCGCGTGGACAGGCAGGGTCGACGGAAGCTCACGTCTGGTGGCGACCCAGCAAAAAGAAAGGTCGGAGGCGAAAGCCGGGATGGGTTGGCCAGGGCAGTGCTGTCAGGGGTGGTCGCAGACCGGGAGGCCGAATGGTGGGAGGCAGGCTCCCGAGGTCTCTCTTCAGGTCTTCCCGCTGGACGGAACTCTGCAGGGTTCCGACGGCAGCCATTGGACTGCCCAACAGGCACATCCTAAGAATGGGCCGTGA
>JBIIQK010000102.1:0-6361 GCA_044342135.1 Cyanobium sp. | reverse complement strand
GTGCAGGCACGCCAGGCTGAACCCTTGGTGGGCCAAGTGCTCCCCGGGGTGATCAGCGGCGTGCAGAGCTACGGCTTCTTCGTGGAGGTGCCGCCCTCCCAGGTGGAGGGATTGGTACACGTCAGCTCCCTCAAGGACGACTGGTACGAATACCGCTCGCGCCAGAACCGGCTGGTGGGCCGCAAGAACCGCCGCACCTACATGCTCGGGGACCAGGTGGAGGTGGAGATCCAGAAGGTGGATGCCCTGCGCCACCAGATCGACCTGGCCGTGATTCTTCCCGAAGGAGACGGCCCTGCCGAGGCGGATCACTCCCGCGAAGACGACCGGCACCATGGCGATCACCACAACGACCCCCGCGATGCCCAGGAGGTCGATCCCTTTGCCCCGATCCCTGTTCTGAGCGAGGCCTGAGCCATGGTTGCCCCGGCCGGACCGGCTCCGGTGGTGCTGGCGGTGTCCGGCGCCTCCGCCCAGCCCCTGGCCCAACGGGCCCTGCAGCTGCTGCTGGAGGCGGGCGAAGCGGTGGAACTGGTCACCTCCCGCGGGGCCATTGGCGTGTGGCAGGCCGAACTGGGTTTGCGGGTGCCCTCCGAGCCTGAAGCCCAGGAAGCGTTCTGGCGGGAGCGCACCGGCACCCAGTCGGGCCAATTGCGCTGCCACCGCTGGAACGACCAGGCGGCCGGCATCGCCAGCGGCAGCTTCCGCACCAAAGGCATGGTGATCCTGCCGGCCTCCATGGGCACGGTGGGACGCATCGCCTCGGGGGTCGCCCTGGATCTGGTCGAGCGGGCCGCCGACGTCCATCTCAAGGAGGGGCGCCCCCTGGTGATCTGTCCGCGGGAAACCCCCTGGAACCTGGTGCACCTGCGCAACCTCACCGCCCTGGCGGAGGCCGGCGCCCGCATCGCACCGCCGGTGCCGGCCTGGTACCACCAACCCCAGACCATCGAGGACATGGTGGATTTCCTGGTGATCCGCGTCTTTGACGTGCTGGGTTTTGAGCTCGGCAACCTGCGCCGTTGGCAAGGGCCGCCCCACCAGCCAGGATCCCCGGACACCCGGGCTCTCTAGATCCCCCCTTACCCACCAGTCCGTCCGTTGGTCCTGCTGCAACGCCTGCTGCTGCTTCCCCTGCTGACCCCGCTGTTGGTGGTGCTGCTGGTGGGTGCCCTGAACCCGAGGCCCAGCCTCGCCCTGCGGCTGCTGGTCTGGACCTCTCCTGCCCTGCCGATTGGCGCTTGGATCGCCCTGGCCGCCGCTGGTGGAGCGGGCCTGAGCGCCGCCGGAGCCGCCGTAGCCCTGGGAACCGGAGCAGGCGACCTGCGCCGCCAGGTGCGCCGATCGCCCCGGGAGACCTGGAGCGAAAACGGCCCGGAACCTTGGGAGGAGAACGCCGGGCGCACGCCGCCGCCGCGCCAGAGCGCCCCGCCCCAGGGTCCCAGCGCCGGACCGCCCAGGCCACCGGGCGATCCCGCCCCCACCGTGGCCGTGCCCTTCCGGGTGATCCGCAAGGGACGGCCACCGGCGAGCCCCCCCTCCCAGGCCGTGCCCGGACCCGAAGCGGTGGTGACCCAGGCGGCCGCCGTGGGCGATGGCTGGGATCGCCCGGCCAGCGACGACTGGTGAGCCCGGGCCCCTGCTGCCGGCCGAACCTGCGTAAAGTTGCCCCAGATGCCGCAAGGGGCCTGCACTGGTGAGCGAAGCCGCCCAACCCGCCGCAAACGCGGAATCCATGCCCGCTGGCGCCGCTAAACCCGATGGGGCCGCGACTCCAGCCAAGGCCAAGCCGCCCAGCCCGGAAGATCAGCCCTTTGACAGCTACGTGCCCCAGCTGTTGATGCCCGCCCTGGCCAAGGAAATCCAGGGCTATGGCGGTCCCGCCCCCGAGCTCTCCTTTGAGCAGGGAGCCATGCCAGTCGTCGGTGCCGACTGCTGGATGGTCAAGGGCACCCTGCCCGGGGAGCGGCGCTTCTGGCTCTGCTTCACCGGAGCCGACATCAATGCCGCCAAAACCGTGGCCGTGGCCGAGGCGGGCAGCGAACCCAGCCTGCTCGAATCGTTTCTGATCGACGAGAAAAAGATGAGCCTGGCGCTGCTGGTCTCCCGGCTGGTGCAGCGGCTGAACGGCCAGAAGTGGCTCGGCCCGAACTGAGGGCCGGTCCCTCTACGATGCAGCCACTGCCCTAAGCCGCAACGCTCGATGGTGCCTCCCGCCGCAACCGCCACTCCCGCAGCCACCTCCCCAGCCGCCACGGGCACCCCAGACGCGCCGGCGACCAAGGACCCCGTCAAGGACACGATCCTGACCCCGCGCTTCTACACCACGGATTTCGACGCCATGGCGGCGATGGATCTGCGGCCCAACGAGGTGGAGCTGGAGGCCATCTGCGAGGAGTTCCGCAAGGACTACAACCGTCACCACTTCGTTCGCAACGGTGAGTTTGAGGGAGCGGCCGACAAGCTGGATCCCCAGACCCGCCAGGTGTTCATTGAGTTCCTCGAGCAGAGCTGCACCTCCGAGTTTTCCGGCTTCCTGCTCTACAAGGAACTGAGCCGTCGCATCAAGCAGAAGAACCCCCTGTTGGCCGAGTGCTTTGCCCACATGGCCCGGGATGAGGCCCGCCACGCCGGCTTCCTCAACAAGGCCATGGGCGACTTCGGCCTCCAGCTGGATTTGGGCTTCCTCACGGCCAGCAAGGCCTACACCTTCTTCAAACCAAAATTCATCTTCTACGCCACCTACCTGAGCGAGAAGATCGGCTACTGGCGTTACATCGCCATTTACCGCCACCTCGAGAAGAACCCCGAAAGCAAGATCTTCCCGATCTTCAATTTCTTCGAAAACTGGTGCCAGGACGAAAACCGCCATGGCGATTTCTTTGATGCCCTGATGAAGGCCCAGCCGGACACAGTGCGTGGCTTCAGTGCCCGCCTCTGGTGCCGCTTCTTCCTGCTGGCCGTGTTCGCCACGATGTACGTGCGCGACGTGGCCCGCAAGGAGTTCTACGAAGCCCTCGGCCTCGATGCCCGCGAGTACGACAAGGTCGTGATCGCCAAGACCAACGAAACCTCCGCCCGGGTGTTCCCGGTGGTGCTCAACGTGGAGCATCCCAAGTTCTACGTTCGCCTGGAGCGGCTGGTCAGCAACAACGCCAAGCTCAGCGAAGCCGACGCCAGTTCCGCCCCCGCTCCTGTGAAGGTGCTGCGCAAGCTGCCCTACTGGATCGCCAACGGTGCCGAGATGGCCAAGCTCTACCTGATGGCTCCGATTCGCAGCGAGCAATTCCAGCCCTCCGTGCGCTGATGGCGGGGTCCTGATCCAGGCCAGCCCCGCTCCCCTTCCTTCCGCTGATTTCCCTTGGTTGCCTCCATGCCCGTTGCGGGCGCCATCGCCGATGGCTTTGACCACACCTGGCGACCACGCCTCGACAGCCTGCTGGCAGCCGGGCGGGGAGCCGGGGCCGACCTGGTTGAGATCTTCCTGGAGCGCACCGACCACATCGGTGTGTTGGCGGAACAGGAGACGATCACCAGCGTCAGTCCCGCCTTTGGCATGGGGGCTGGCATCCGGGTGTTCCGTGGGGAACGGGACGGCTTCGTCAGCACCAACGACCTGAGCGACCGCGGTCTGCTCCAGGCCCTGGAACAGGCCCTGGGCATGCTCGGCCTGACCCGCGCCAGCACCGCCACCACGGGCTTTGAGGGCCTGGGAGCCTTGGCCGACTTCGCCAACGCCAAAGCCGACTGGCTCGATCGCTGTCCGTCCCTGGCTGAAGCCACGGTGAAGCTGCTGGAGGGCACGGCCCGCCTGGCTCACCATGGCCGGCACCTGCAGGCCCGTCGCGCCAGCTATTCGCGCGATTGGCAGAGCGTCCTGGTGGCGGCCAGCGATGGCACCTTCGCCCAGGACATCCGCCTGCACCAGTCCCTGGGCCTGAACGTGCTGGCCGCCGATGGGGATCACCGCGCCGGGCTGGGTCGGCGCTACGGCACCTCCGGCCGACCCGACGACCTGCGCCAGTGGGATGCGGACGCCTCCGCCCAGGACGTCTGCACCAGCGTGGGCACCATGCTCTACGCCGACTACGTCGAAGCCGGCCAGATGCCCTGCGTGCTGGCCAACCGCTTCGGCGGCGTGATCTTCCACGAGGCCTGCGGCCACCTGCTGGAAACCACGCAGGTGGAGCGGGGCACCACCCCCTTCGCCGACAAGGTGGGCCAGCCGATTGCCCATGAGGCCGTCACGGCCATTGATGAGGGCCTCACGGACGGCGCCTTCGGCTCCCTCTCCATGGACGACGAGGGCATGGAACCGCAGCGCACGGTGTTGATCGAGAACGGTGTGCTCAAACGCTTCCTCAGTGACCGCGCCGGCCAGCGGCGCACGGGCCATGAGCGCACCGGCAGCGGCCGCCGCCAGAGCCACGCCTTCGCCGCCGCCAGTCGCATGCGCAACACCTTCATCGCGGCGGGACCCCACTCCCCCGACGAGCTGATCGCCTCGGTGGACCAGGGCCTCTATTGCAAGTCGATGGGAGGCGGCAGCGTCGGTCCCACCGGCCAGTTCAACTTCGCCGTGGAAGAGGGCTACCTGATCGAGAACGGCCAGCTCACCAAACCCGTGAAGGGGGCCACCCTGATCGGGGAAGCCAAGGAGGTGATGCCCCGCATTTCGATGTGCGCCAACGATCTGGAGCTGGCCGCGGGCTTCTGTGGCTCCGTGAGCGGCAGCATCTTCGTCACCGTGGGCCAGCCCCACATCAAGGTGGATTCGATCACCGTGGGGGGCCGTTGACCATGGCCAGCCTCCCCACCCCAGGCCAGCTCAACCCCGAACGGGCTGCCGCGACCCTCAACCCGGAAGCCCTGGCCGACCGGTTGCAGCAGCTGGCCCGAAGCTCCGGCATCCAGCGCTGGGATCTGGGGGCCTCCTGCAGCACCGACACCTCCGTGCAGGTGGATCGGGGCGAGGCCAAACAGATGAAAGGGGCCCAGCGCAGTGCCATCACGGTGCGGGTCTGGAACGGCGATGGCCTGGTGGGCATCACCAGCACCTCGGATCTCTCCGATGCCGGGCTGGAGCGGGCCCTGGCCGGGGCCCGGGATGCCAGCGCCTTCGGCAATGCCGAGGAGACCCCCGCCTTCTCCCCCCTGGCTTCCGCTCCGCTGGCCAGCCTCGAGCAGCCCCTGCACGAACCCCAGCCCATCCTCAGCCTGCTCGACACCCTCAAGCAGGCGGAACGGGACCTGTTGGCCAGCCATGCCGCCATCGGCACCGTGCCGTACAACGGCCTGGCCCAGCGCAGCAGCGAGCGGCTCTACCTCAACAGCGACGGCGCCCGCCGTCACCAGACCCTCACCACGGCCAGCCTCTATCTCTATGCCCGCGCCGAGGAGACCGGCCGCAAACCCCGCAGTGCTGGAGCCGTGCGCTTGGGCTATGGCACCGCCGATCTCGACATCGCCGGTTGCATCGAGGAGGCGGCCCAGCGCACCATTGCCCACCTCGACTACGCCCCGATCGAAACCGGGCACTACACCTGCGTGTTCAGCCCCGAGGCCTTCCTCGATCTGATCGGCGCCTTCAGCAGCCTGTTCAACGCCCGGGCCGTGCTCGATGGCGTCAGCCTCAGCCAGCGCGACTCCCTGGGCTCCAGCCTGGCGGTGCCGTTCCTGAGCATCCGTGACAACGGCCTGCACCCCGGCAACGTCGGCGCTTCGGCCTTCGACGGCGAGGGCACGCCCACCGCGCCCCTGGATCTGGTGGAGGCCGGCATCCTCCGCCATTTCCTGCACTCGGAGGCCACGGCCCGCGCCTTCGGGGTCGCCCCCACCGGCCATGCCGGCATGGGCGCGAAGGTGTCCGTGGGGGCCGACTGGTTTGAGATCGGGGCCACGCCGGGCAGCGATGGCGGCCAACAGGGGCTGAACCGCTTCAGCCACGATGGACCGGTGGTGGTGATCGATTCCCTGTCCGCCCTGCATGCTGGTGTGAAGGCCAGCCAGGGCTCCTTCTCCCTGCCCTTCGACGGCTGGTTGGTGCAGAAGGGCATCAGCCGCTCGATCGAGGCGGCCACCGTGGCCGGTGACATCCGCACGGTGCTGCAGGCGATCGTGGGCTTTGAAGGCGACGCCAAGATCACCCCCGATGGCCTTTGCCCCTACGTGTGGGTGGAGGGGCTCTCCATCACCGGCGAGGCGTGACCCCCCGGCCCTGATGAGGCTCCTGTGAAGATCCTGTTCTGGGGAACGCCGGCCTACGCCGTGCCCAGCCTGGAGGCCCTGGTGGCCGCCGGCCACTCCGTGGTGGGCGTGGTGACCCAGCCGGATCGGCGCCGGGGCCGGGGCAAGGAGCTGC
>JBIIQK010000101.1:0-6398 GCA_044342135.1 Cyanobium sp. | reverse complement strand
CGAGATGCCGCGCAAGATCGCCCAGCTCACGGTGTGGATCGAGCTGCCAGCCCATCTCGACACCGAGCAGCGGTCGGTGCTGCAGCAGGCCGGTGAGACGTGCCCCGTGAAGCTGAGCCTTGAAGGAAGCGTGCCGATGGAGCTGCACTGGTCCTAACTCGGATCGGCGCTTCCCGCTGGGCCGACGCGCGTCAGCTTTCCCCCTTGAGCACCAGCAGCAGCACCCGATTGCCCTCGGGATCGAGCACCCAGGTCTCCGTTCCGAAGGATTCCTGCCGCGCGGGCTCCAGGGCCGTGGCACCCAGGGCCTGGGCCCGCGTCAACCAGGTGAGCAGAGCGGTGCGTGGATCGCTGTCCTGGGCCCGGCGCTGCAGGCACACCGCCAGCCGGCCCTGCTGTTGCGGCTGGGGGCGCTGGCGGGAGGGGGCATAGATCTCCAGCCACCCGCCTGCCGGCCAGGGCACACGCCAATGGCTGGGGCTCAGCCCCGGCTGGGGGACCACCTCCAGCAACGTGCCATAGAACGTGGCGAGGGCTGCGGGGTCATCCGCCGCCAGCACGAGGGAGGTCTGCATCACGGCCCCATCCTCCAAGGTCGGCGATGCTGGCGGCAGAGGGGCCTGTCTCGATGCCAACCGTTGTGATCTGGTTGCTGCTGGGACTCGGGATGGGGGTGCTGCAGTGGCCCTATCAGGCCATCTCGGAGCTGGGCTTCCAGTTGCAGCGCCATTTCTGGAGCCTGACCGATCTCACCATCAGCCCGGCTATAGGTGTCCTTGGGCCGTTGCTGGTGTTCGGAGCCAGTGCCGCGCTGCTGCTGCTGGCCTGGGGACCGTTGGCCGCCGGTCGGGGGGGCGGTGTGGCGCCGATCCTGGCCCTGGATCGCACGCCGCTGGCGGAGGCGGCCGTGGAGCACGAGCCGTGGCTGGCCAAATTGAGCCTGCGCAGCCAGCTGCAGAGACTGCCGCTGATGGTGCTCACCCATGTCGGCGGACTGGCGGTGGGGGTGGAGTCGCCCGCGGTGGCCCTGGGCGCCAGTGTGCTGCTCGCCATTCGGCGGCGCTGGCCGGGCTTTGCCCCCCTGGGCCAGCTTCCTATCGGTTTGGTGGCCGTGATCGGAGGGTCCGCCGGCCTCGGTGCGGCCTTCCGATCGCCTCTGCTGGCGGTGGCCTACGGGCTGGAGGAGCTGGGTCGGCGCAGTGGCATCAGCCTGCTGCTGCCGGCGTTGTTGCTGGCCGGTAGTGGCACCCTGGTGAGCACCGGTCTGGGCCAACCGGCCCGCCTGGCGGGGGTGCAGTTCGGCGGCCTGGCCGTGCCCCTGTGGGGCTGGGCCGCCCTGCTGACCCTGGTGGGTGCGGCCCTGGGATCGCTGTTGGTGCGCCTGCTGGTCCCCCTTTCTGCTCGGGTGCAGCGTCTGATGGAGCGTCACCGGTGGGCCGGGGCGCTGCTGCTTGCCGCTGGGCTCACCCTGGTGGGCCTCGCCAGTGGCGGCCTCAGCCTCAACGATGGGTCCCTGTCCCTGGGCGCCGCCCTGGCGGGTGAGAGCGACGGCACGCTGCCGGTGCTGCTGTGGCGCTGGCTGGCCACCTTGATCAGCCTGGCGGCGGGCGCTCCTGGGGGATTGATGCACGACACCATGACCCTCGGCGCCCTGTTGACGGCCCCACTCCATGGACATCTCGGCCTTGATGCGATCGCCCTCGGCCAGCTGGCGGCGATCGGGGCCACGGCCCTGTTTGCCGGTGCCCATGGCACCCCCTTGTTCTGCGCCGCCTTTGTGTTCACCCTCCAGGGAGATCCCACCCTGCTGCCGGCGCTGCTGCTGGTGAGTGCCACCAGTGCGGCGATCAGCCAGCGCTGGCGCGGTGAGGGTTGGAATGACCACCAGTGCAGTGCTCTCCTGTCTCGCTCCTGATTCCCCATGACCGACCTCGACGCCTTCCTGCGCTGGCAGTGCGGCCCCCTGGTGCTGGGCGCCAACCGCATGGCCCTGGCCGAGTGGCTGGTGCACGGCGCCCTGGGCATCGATCCCGGGGCACACCGCTGCGAGGGCGCCGACCTGACGCTCCCGGGGGGCCTGGTCACCCTGGCGGTGCGCTCCGCCGCCTATTGGCAGTCCCCGCAGCAGACGGAGCCGAGTCCGATCAGCTTCCCGATTGAGCAGCGCACAGCCACGGTCTACGTGTTCTGCCTGCTGGAGGAGCAGGACCCGGCCCGGGTGACCCCCCAGGACCCCGCCCAGTGGCGTTTCTGGGTGGTGCCCACCCGCAGCCTGCATCCGGAGCGGCAGTCGATCGGGCTGCAGCCCCTCATCCGTGCCCACGGGGAGGGCCTGGCCTACGGGGAGCTTGGGCAGGCGATGGAGGGCCTGGCTCAGCCCGGCTGAAACAGGGCCGTCAGGAACTGATCGCCGTGGCCCACGGCAGCGGCCCAGGTGTCGGCTTCGCTGAGGCCGGAGCTGCGGGTGGGCTTGAAGCTGTGGTCGCCGCTGGCGATCCACTGGAGCTGGATCTGCTCGGAGAGGCGATAGCCCTCCACGTCGCCGCGCTTGCCGAAGCTGTCGCGCTCGCCTTGCACGATCAGGGTGGGGGTCGCCAACTCGGTCAGGTGGGCGGTGCGCAGCTGGTCGGGTTTGCCGGGGGGATGGAAGGGGTAGCCCAGGCAAAGGCAACCCCGCACGCCGTAGGAGCCGGCCAGCTCATCCACCAGCAGGCTGGCCACCCGCCCCCCCAGCGACTTGCCGCCGATCACCAATGGGGCCGCACTCGCCGGCTGGGCTACCTGCTCGCGGACGTGCTCGCGGAAGGCGTCCAGCAGCCTGGGCAGCCGATCGGGGGCACGGCGTTGCCCGCTCAGACGGCTCTGGGCCATGTAGGGAAACTCGAAGCGCACCACCCGCCAGCCGCGCTGGGCCAGGCCGCCGGCGATCGCCGCCATGAAGGGGCTGTCCATCGGGGCACCGGCCCCATGGGCCAGCAGCAGGGTGACTTTGGCGTCGGTGGGACCGTCGACCAGGCGATCGGCGCAGGGAGTGGTCATGGGTGGATCCTCCCCTACATTGCCCGTCCTTGCCGCCGGGCGCCGATGGCCGCCGTTTGCCGTCAGCGCCCCTGGCTCCGCCCCGGTCTGACCATCGGGCTGGCGTTCGCCTGCGCAGCGGGCACCGCAGCCCAGGCTGGGCCGGCTTCCCCCCAGGTGGAGGCCCCTGCCAGCTCCGAGTCGGGCCCCTATGTGCGCCTTGGAGCCGGGCTCGACTGGCCCGAGGCCACCACAGTCCAAGATGCCAATTGCTCCAGCCCCAATCCGCTGTTTGGCTGCAGGACGGGCAACAACGGCCAGCCCCTGGGGGCCACGGGCAGCTTTGATCCGGCCCTGGTGGTGGATGGCGCCCTCGGCTATCGCTTCAACCGCTGGATCCGGGCTGAGGCGCTGCTGAGCTGGCGGCCCGACCTCGACTTCAGCGGCCAGAGCAACTTCCTGGGGGCGGCCGGTTCCAATCAGCCGGTGAGCGGTGCGGTGTCGTCGGTGGCGGGATTCGGTGTGGCCTACGTGGACCTGCCCAGGATTGGCAAGGTGCGCCCCTTTCTCGGTGCCGGCCTCGGGGTGGCCCGCAACCGCATTGAGTCTCTCCACTTCCAGTTCCCCGGCATTTCGGCTACCGCGAGCACCACCACGCCGGGGGGCAGCTCGAGCGATCTGGCCTACCTGCTCACCGCCGGCATCAGCGTGCCGCTGCGGGACCGGCTCGATCTCGACCTGGCCTACCGCTTCAGCGATCTGGGCAGTGTGGGCACGGGCAGTGGCCAGGCCCAGGTGGTGCGCCCCTCCCCTCGCGGCACGTTCAGCACCCCGATCGGTGGCACCAGCGCTGACCTGCAGACCCATGGCGTGATGGTGAGCCTGCGCTACGCCTTCTGAAGCCGATGCCCCGTCGATCCCCTTGCCGCCAGGGTCTGCGTGCTGCGGGTTTGGCGCTTGTGGGCTGGCTCGGTCTGGTGGGTTGCAGCTCGGGTCGCGGCCAGCCGCTGCACCGGCCGATGCTGTCTGCCCAGGTGCTCTCCATCGGCGATGGCGACACGATTCGGGTGCGCCAGGACGGGCGCACCCTGACCGTGCGGCTGGCCTGCATCGATGCGCCGGAACTGGCCCAGCGCCCCTATGGCGACCAAGCCCGCGCCTACCTGCGGCAGCGGTTGCCCTCCGGTGCAACCGTGTCCCTCGATCCCCACACCACCGACCGCTATGGCCGCCTGGTGGCCGAGGTGATCGGCGAGATCAACCTGGGATTGGCCCTGGTGGAAGACGGCCAGGCCTTTGCCTACCGCCGCTACCTGGACGGCTGCGATGGCCGTGCCTACCTCGACGCCGAATTCAGGGCCAGTCGCCAGCGCTTCGGGGTGTGGCAGGTGCCCGGTGGCATTACTCGCCCGTGGGAGGTGCGCCGCCAGCGCCGGTCGGCGGCAGCCATTCCTCAAGGGTGAGGTCGGGGCGGCGCAACAAGGCAAACAGGGTGCCGGAATTGCCGCGGCACACCCGCAGCTCGTCGTCGAGCACGGTGATGTCCAGCCAGGCCGGGAAGGATTGCTGCACGCTGCGCAGCAGCTGCAGGCGCCCAGTGCCCAGGGGAGGACCCAGCCAGCCACCCCGCCGGAAGCGCACCTCCACCCGTTGCTGGGGGCAGGCTGGCGCAGACGTTGACGTTGGGGGGCCGTTGTCGACCGCAATGGAGGCCTCCACTGCAATAGAGGCCTCTACCGCGATGCTGGCCAGGGGAGCCAGCGGCCCGGAGAGCCGCAGCAGGTTCATCCCCCGCCCCTGGGACGGGGCCAGGAGCTGGAGGTTTTCCAGCCAGGGCGCCACGGCCAGATAGGGCTGGCTGCTGCTGCTCCAGCGCAGCTCCCAGACGCCCTCGAGCTGCTCCATCGCCTGCGGGGCCGTGAGATCCGCCGGCATGGCCCGCTCCAGGGCCACGATCAATTGCTGCACCCGTGGGCTATCCCGCTTGGCCGCCCCGCGGGGCTCCTGCCGCAACAGTCCCAACAGCTCCTGGCGCTGCTGCGCGACGGGCGAGGGCAGTGATGCCGGACTGGGGCTGGATGGATCCATCGCCACAATTCGGGCTTGCCGCTCACCCTAGAAGTGACGCCACGGGAACCCAGGGCCTGCCGATGAACATCCTGCTGCTGCATCGGACTGACTGGATCGCGGAGGCGGTCGCCGTGGTGCGCGATCATCGCGCCGAGCACATTCGGGGTGTGCTGAGATCCCAGGTGGGTGACAGCCTGCGGGTCGGTCTGGTGGGCGGGTTGTGCGGCGAGGGGGTGATCGAAGACCTGGATCCGGCCGGCGTGCGGCTGAGGGTTCAGCTCAGTGAGCCCCCGCCGCCCCGGCATCGCTTCGACATCGTGCTGGCCTTGCCGCGACCCAAAATGCTGCGGCGGATCCTCCGCCAGTGCGCCGAGTTCGGCATTGGCCATCTGCACCTGATCCACAGCGCCAGGGTCGAAAAGAGCTACTGGCAAAGCCCGTTGTTGCAACCAGCCCGGGTTGAGGAAGCCCTGCTGACGGGGCTGGAGCGTTCACGGGACACGATCGCCCCCAGCGTCCATCTGCACCGACGGTTTCGCCCGTTTATCGAAGACCAGCTGCCAGAGCTGTGTGCGGGGCGCCCCTGCTGGATGGCGGATCGGGGCGCCCCAACGTCGCTCGCCGACGCACCGCCCGTGCCGGCGGTGGTGATGATCGGCCCGGAGGGTGGCTTCGTGCCGTTTGAAGTGCAGCTCGCCGAATCCGTGATCGCCCAGCGGGTGGATCTGGGGGAACGGATCCTGAGCGTGGATACGGCCTTGATCACGGTGCTCGCCCAGGCCTTGCCTGGCCGTGGTGGCGGGATGGCGTGAGGATGGAGCCGTAAAGAGGCTTCTGCGCTGATGCGTCTGTCACGGCTGCTGTCTCTGGTTGTTCTGCTCAGTGCCAGCACCAGCGGCACGGCGGCGCCGGCGCGGGCGGACAGCACCACCGCCACCTGCATCCTCAGCCGCCACGACCACACGATCCCGATCGAGCAGGGGCCGTGCACGTTCAGCCAACGCCAGGGCAACGTGACCGTGCGCTTTGGCCCCTGGGCTTTCGACTTCCCAGGCGACGAGCAGGGCCGCAGCTACGCGCGCAGCGCCAGCAGCGAGGGCCTTCGCTTCAACCGGGAGGGGCAGTACACCCTGCAGGTGCTCTGGCGCCCACGCCCAGCCGCGGCGGCGATCGCCAAACCCCAGGGCTGGGCCACCGACAATTTTTTCCTGGGCCGCTGGCAGGGCCAGAGCACGGCGGGCCAGGCGGTGATCGATGTGCTCACCGTGGAGCCGAACCGGATCCGCTGGGGCAACCCGATCAACGGGATC
>JBIIQK010000100.1:0-6408 GCA_044342135.1 Cyanobium sp. | reverse complement strand
TCGGCTTCGGTGGCGGCATACACCGCCTCGGCCTCTTCGGCGCTGCGGCCGATGCAGGTCATGCCGAGCTTGCCGTATTCCGACAGGCAACCCAGCAGGTGGAACACGCTGCCGTGCAGCTGGGCCGGGTCGAAGTGCAGGCCCGCCTCCGCTACGATGTCGATCAGGTCCACCGGCAGCAGGCCGCGCAGGTGGGGGGCGGTGAGGTTGTCGGTGGCTTTGTAGTGCAGGGCCTGGCCGCTCGGGGCGTGGTAGAGCCCGGTGGCCGGATCGAGCCGGCCGCCGGTGATCGCGCTCAGGGCTATGTAGGGGTGGGTGGTGCCCCCCTGGCGCAGGTTCACCTCGATCGCCTGCAGGTCCCAGCGGTCGCCGAAGCGCCGGGCGATGAAATCCACCGCGTAGCGCTCCAGCGCCCCCTCCGCCGCCAGCGCCTCCCCCACCGCCTGGCCGTGGCGCATCAGCTCGGCGCGGTAGGGCGCCTCCGCTGGGAAGCTGCAGCCCAGGTAGGTCTGGCCGCTGGCGCCGCCCAGCACCTGCTCGTGGCTCGAGAGCACCTCCACCTGGCCGGCCTGCCCCACCGACCCCGCTGGACCGGGGTGGATCGTGCCCTGCACGCTCGGCGAGCAGAGGGCCTCGCCGCCCTCCAGCCAGGCCTCCACCAGCGCCCCCTGCTGCCCCAGCTGCTCCTTCCAGCTCGGTGAGGGCATCGGCAGGGCCTCCAGGGCCTGGCGCAACCGCCGCCGCCGTTCCGCCCCGCTGTGCTCGGCCAGTTGCAGGGGCTCCAGCGGCAGGGGCGCATTGCCCTCGCCGCTGAAGCCCTCGTTGAGCTTCACCACGCACTGGCGCAGCTCGGGATGGGCCTCCCACAGCTCTGCGGCCGCCTCGGTGAGGTCGTCGAGGTTGTGGGTGATGGCTGAGCCAGGCGGGTGGGGCACGCCGCAGCGGGCGAACAGCTCCCGGCTGCCGGCCTTGCTGCCCCAGTAGCCCAGGGCCGGATCGGTGCCCAGCAGGGGCACCTGCAGCCGCTCCGAGAGCTGCCGTTCCAGATCGCTCACCACGAAGCAGTTGATGAAGCTGCGCCCCGGCCGCAGCAGCTCGGCGATCCGCGCCAGCAGGGCCGGCCGCTCCAGCAGCTTGGCGGTGAGGGGCCGGTTGGAGGCGTCGTCGGTGTCGACCAGGTGCAGCCGCCGCCGGGCGTGGGAGGTGGGCACCCCGGGCAGCAGCTCCAGCACCGCATCCACCACCAGCTCCGCCAGGGGCTTGCTGGTGGCGTACACCATCCGCACCCCGGGATCCCGCAGCCGGATCAGCGAAAACAGCTGGCGCTCCTCGTAGTGGTGGGCGCCGGTCACCAGGTCGATCTGGTTCTGGTCCATCGACAGCGACGGCACCATCAGCACGTCCACATCGGGGCCCTGGGCGTTGGTGGCCAGGCCCCACTCGGGTTGCAGCTGGGCCTGGAGCTCGCGGAAGCTGAGCAGGGTCATGGCAACCGGTGCAGGATCTCGGCGTGTCCACCATGCTGACCCCACCGTCACCCCCCGACCCATGGCTGCCCCCCTGGTGACCCCTGCCGTGCGCGCCCTGGGCTACATCGCAGCCCTGCTCACCACCTTGAGCTTCTTCCCCCAGGCCCTCAAGACCCTGCGCAGCGGCGACACCAGCGGGATCTCCCTGCGGATGTACGGCCTGTTCACCGCCGGCATTGCCCTGTGGGCGGTGTATGGCTTTTGCACCGGCGATGGCCCCCGATCGTGGCCAACCTGGTCACCCTGGTGCCCGCCGGCATCGTGCTGGAGCGCAAGGTGCGGGCCGTGCGTTCGGCCGCTCGGCCCTAGGCGCTGTAGCCCTTGCGGGCGGGGATTGGGTAGGGGATGCGGCGGTGGCGCATCCGCTTCCACACCCGCACGAAGGCCCGGATCAGCAGTTCCAGTTCGGCCCGGCTGAGGCCGCTCTCGGCCAGCTGGCCATCGCTCTGGCGCGCTTCCACAATCCGCCGCACCATCGCCCGCGCTTCGGTTTCGCTGGTGCCCGGCGGCAGGGAGCGCAGGGCCGCCTCGCAGCCGTCGGCCAGCATCAGGATCGCCGTCTCCCGGCTGCGGGGGATGGGCCCCTGGTAGCGGAAGCGCGCCTCGGCCATGGCCGGATCCCGCTCCCGGGCCTGGTGCAGGAAGTAGCCCATCTTCAAGGTGCCCTGGTGCTCCGGAATGAAGTTGGCCAGGGGCCGCGGCAGCCGGTAGCGGCGGGCCAGCTTCAGGCCCTCATCCACGTGGGCCTGGAGGATCGCGGCGCTGGCGAGTGGGTCGTTGAGCGTGTCGTGGGGGTTGGTGCCCTCGCCCTGGTTCTCAATGAACCACTCCGGGCCGTGCAACTTGCCCACGTCGTGATACAACGCTCCGGTGCGCACCAGGTCGATGTCGGCCTGGATCGCCCGGGCCCCCTCCTCCGCCAGGCCGGCGATCATCAGGGTGTGCTCAAAGGTGCCGGGCGCCTCCACCGAGAGCCGCCGCAGCAGGGGCCGCTGCAGGTCGGCCAGCTCCATCAGCCGGGCCCGGGTCACCAGCCCGAAGAAAGTCTCCATCAGCGGCGCCAGCAGCAGCCCCGCCATCAGCAGGCCGCCCAGCAGCAGCGCCTCGCTGAGCAGGTCCACCTGGCTCGGCCGCAGCAGCGACTGCAGCAGCAGCCACTGCACCGCCAGGCCCGCGCCCGGCAGCAGCACCGCCAGTTGCAGCAGTTCGGCCCGGCTGCGCTGCCGGCCGGCCGCCACCGCGGCCACCGCGGCCACCGCGGCCGCCACCAGCAGCCGCACCGCCGCCAGGGCGGTGAAGGGCACCGGCCACAGCAGGCTGGCGGCCGCCAACCAGGCCAGGCCGCAGGGGGTACCCAGCCCCTGGGCCAGCAGCAGGGTGGGTGGCACCAGCAACACCAGCGGACTCGCCAGCGGCCCCAGCCACAGCGAGAAGCCCTGCATCACCAGCAGGGCGCCCAGGGCCAGCAGGGCCTGGCGCGGCTCCAGGCAGGCGCGCCAGCGCCGCAGCACCAGCACCAGCACCCCCGCCACCGCCAGGGCTTCAAGGAAATGGCCCAGCCAGGTGAGCGGCCGCGGCCGCCGGTTCACCAGGCCGAAGTAATCGAGCACGTCGAAGGCCTGGGGGCTGATCGTCTCCCCCTGGCGGGTGATCAGGTCGCCCTGCTGCACCCCGATCGTGGGGATCCCCTGCTGGGTGATCAGGGCCTCAATGCGCCGCTGGCTCAACCCCGGATCACTGCGCAGGTTGGAGTGGCCCTGCAGGGAGCTGGCCAGCAGCCGAGCCCCCAGCCCCCGCGGCACCGGCGCCAGCGGTTCGAGCTGCAAGGTGGCCGCCTCCAGCAGCTGGCCCTCGGCCACCCCCGGTGCCAGCCCCTGGCTGAGCATGCGCAGCTGGGCCTGGCGCACCTCCCGGCCCCAGGCCGCCAACTCCGCCGCCCCCACGCTGCGCAGCCAGGTGCGCTCCTCGGCGGTGATCGTCACCGCCTCCACCCGCGGCTGGGGGCTGTTGGCCTGCAGCTCCACGGCCCGCAGGCCTTTTTCCAGTTCCAGGCCCAGTTGGCGGTTGGCCTGCCCGTCCACCACCTGCACGGTGGTGCGGGGCACCATTTCCTGGCGCCGTTCTTCGAGGGCCGTACTGTCCACCACCCGGGCGGCCTTCGGGGCCCGGGCCGTGAAGGGGGCCGCCATTCCGGGCCGCAGGCTCGGCTCCACCAGCCAGGGCCAGCTGGCCACCAGGGCCACCAGGGCACACACCAACAGCACCGAGGCCGAGTCGCGGGGGCGCCACACTCCCGGCGACTGGCGCGGACGCTCCAGCCGCAGCAGCTGACGCCAAAGGGATCGCAGCCACCGCCACACCATGGGCAAACGCTAACCCTGCCGGCGGGATGGCACGCCCTTGGGATTGCAAGCTGGAGGAGCGCAGTCGTTGTTTGCTCCATGGCCACCCGTCTGGACGGCCGCCAGCTCGCCGGTGAGATCGAAGCCCGGCTGCAGGCGGTGATCGCCGACCGTCTGCCCGCTGTGGGGCGTCCCCCCGGCCTGGCGGTGCTGCGGGTGGGCGATGACCCGGCCAGCGGCGTCTACGTGGCCAACAAGGAGAAGGCTTGTGCCCGGGTGGGCATCACCAGCCTGGGCGCCCACCTCAGTGCCACCGCCACCCCCGCCGAAGTGCTCGCCGCCGTGCAGCGCCTCAACGCCGACCCCGCCTGCGACGGCATCCTGCTGCAGCTGCCCCTGCCGGCCGGCCTCGACGAAGGTCCGCTGCTGCTGGCGATCGATCCCGACAAGGATGCCGACGGGCTGCACACCCTCAACCTGGGCCGGCTGCTCAAGGGCGAACCGGGCCCGCGCAGCTGCACCCCCGCTGGCGTGATGGCCCTGCTGGCCCGCCATGGGGTGGCGCTGGCCGGTCAGCGGGCCGTGGTGGTGGGCCGCAGCATCCTGGTGGGCCAGCCCATGGCCCTGATGCTCCAGGCCGCCAACGCCACCGTGAGCGTGGCCCACTCCCGCACCGCCGACCTGGCCGCCCTCACCCGCCAGGCCGACGTGCTCGTGGTGGCCGCCGGCCGGCCCCGCATGATCGGCGCGGAGCACGTGAAACCCGGAGCCGTGGTGGTGGATGTGGGCATCCACCGCACCGAGAGCGGCCTCTGCGGTGACGTGCGCTTCGAGGAGGTGGAGCCGATCGCCAGCGCCATCAGCCCGGTGCCCGGTGGCGTCGGCCCGATGACCGTCACCCTGCTGCTGGTGAACACGGTGGTGGCCTGGTGCCGCCGCGCCGGCGTCGACCACGGCCTCGGCGATCTGGTGCCCTGAGTCTTCGCCTGACTAGCCTGAGCCCACAACCGATCCCGCCATCACGGTGAAGGGAGAACTCACTGCTGTGATTGAGCCGGCTTCAGAAGGGGGCTTTTGGGCCATCTGTCTGGAAGTTCCCGGTGCCAATGGCCAGGGAGACACGGTTCAGGCCGCCAAGGCTGACCTTTTGGCCTCTGTGGAACTGATCCTGCAGGACCGGGAGGAAGACATCCTTCGTGGTCTGCCCAGTGATGCCATCCGTGAGCCCCTGCTGATCGGGTGAAACGCAAGGAGCTGGAGCGCCAGTTGCGTCGTGCGGGCTGCGTGCTCAAGCGCGAAGGGGCTTCCCACTCACTGTGGGTGAATCCGCGCACCGGGGTGATGGAGGCAGTGCCCAGGCACCAGGAGATCAAAGAGCTCCTGGCGCGCAAGATTCTGCGGGCCCTCGAGGCAGGGTGATGGCGGCTGACTCCGATCCCCCGCTTCGGGGGGCTGGGTGGTGATGTGGTGACTCTCCTTAGACCTGTACAACCTGTACAGAATTAAGGAGGGAACGGCAGCGAAGCCGGGCCCGGGCAGCTCGCCTGAGAGAATCCCCGCCAGGAATGGCCAGAGGCCCAGCCCCCATGACCGCGGCGGTATCCACCTCCTTTGATTTCGCCGCCTATCTGGAGGCCGCCCGGCTGAAGGTGGAGGCGGCCCTTGATGGCTCCCTCGGTCCCGAGCGCCCCGAATCCCTGCGGGAGGCCATGCGTTACTCCCTGCTGGCCGGGGGCAAGCGGCTGCGGCCGATCCTCTGCCTGGCCGCCTGTGAGCTGGCTGGAGGCGACAGCGCCATGGCCATGCCCACGGCGGTGGCTCTCGAGATGGTGCACACCATGTCGCTGATCCATGACGACCTGCCCGCCATGGACAACGACGACCTGCGCCGCGGCCGCCCCACCAACCACAAGGTGTACGGCGAGGCCAACGCCATCCTGGCCGGCGACGCCCTGCTCACCCGCGCCTTCGAGATGGTGGCGCTGCGCAGCCCCGGCGTGCCCGCCGAGCGGTTGCTGGCCGTGGTGGGCGAGCTGAGCCTGGCCTCCGGCGCCCCCGGCCTGGTGGGCGGTCAGGTGGTGGATCTGGAGTGCGAGGGCAAGAGCGTCGACCTCGACACCCTCGAATACATCCACCTGCACAAAACCGGCGCCCTGCTGCGCGCCTGCGTGCTCACCGGGGCCCTGATCGCCGGCGCCTCCGCGGAGCTGCTGGCCGCCCTGGGCACCTACGCCCGCGGCATCGGTCTGGCCTTCCAGATCATCGACGACATCCTCGATGTGACGGCCAGCAGCGAGGTGCTCGGCAAGACCGCCGGCAAGGACCTCACCGCCGACAAGACCACCTATCCCAAGCTGCTGGGCCTGGAGGAATCCCGCCAGCGGGCCGATGCCCTCGTGGCCGAGGCCAAGGCGGCCCTGGCCCCCTGGCACGCCAGTGCCGCACCCCTGCTGGCCCTCGCCGACTACATCACGAGCCGCGACCGATGAGCGCCCCCCTGGCTGGGATCTTCGACAACGGCGTGCTCTGGTGGGGAT
>JBIIQK010000099.1:0-6411 GCA_044342135.1 Cyanobium sp. | reverse complement strand
GGATGCCGGCGAATTCGCAGGCGATGAAGCCAGCCCCCACCACCACCACCCGCTCGGGGAAGCGTTCGAGTTCAAACATGTCGTCGCTGAGCCAGCCCAGCTCGGCCCCGGGGATGTCCGGGCGCTGGGGCCGGCCGCCCACGGCGACCAGGATCCGCTCGGCGTGCAGCTCCCGCTCGCTGCCATCGCTGGCCGTCACCATCACGCTCGTGGCTCCGCTGAAGCGGCCCCAACCCCGCACCAGCTCCACGCCGGCTTTCTCGAGAAAGCCGATGTGCAGGCTGTTGAGCCGGTCCACCTCGGCGCGCACGTTGGCCAGGAGGCGGGACGCATCGAGATGCACGTTGCCCACATCCCAGCCATAGCTGGCGGCATCGGCCAACAGGTGCCGGTAGGCCGAGCCGTAGACGAGGAGTTTTTTGGGCACGCAACCGCGGATCACGCAGGTGCCGCCCACCCGGTCGCCCTCCACAATCGTCACCCGGGCCCCATGGGCCGCGGCGCGCTTGGCGGCGGCCAGGCCACCGGAGCCGGCCCCGAGCACGATCAGGTCATAGGAGCTGCCCATGGGGTGGTGGTGGGAAGGATGGACGTTCCTCACGCTATGGGGTGAAGCCGGGTCGCTGCACCAGCCCAGAGCACGAGCCAACAAAAAAGCCCGCGGCGTGTGCCGCGGGCTGATGGATCCAGGCGAAGACGCCCTTACTTGGCCGTGGCGGCGAAGTCGGGGTAGGCCTCCATGCCGTGTTCACCGATGTCGAGACCTTCGATCTCTTCCTGCTCGGTGACGCGGATGCCGCCGAAGAGGGCTCCGATGATCGACCAGACAATCCAGGAGGAGACGATCGCGAAGATGGCGAAGGCCACCACCCCGACGATCTGAACACCCAGCTGGCTGAAGCCGTGGCCGGTCAGCAGACCTTTGTCGGTGTTGAACAGGCCCACGGCCAGGGTGGCCCAGATGCCGCAGGTGCCGTGCACCGAGAAGGCACCCACCGGATCGTCGATTTTGAGGCCGTCGATGAAGGCCACAGAGAACACCACGATCACACCGGCGATGAAGCCCACCACCCAGGCTGCGGGCATGGAGAAGCCATCGCAACCGGCGGTCACACCCACCAGACCTGCCAGAACACCATTGATGGTCATGGTGAGGTCAGGTTTGCCACCGGTGAACTGGCTCACCAGGGTGGCGGCGATGCCGCCACCGGCTGCACCGAGGGTGGTGGTGACAGCGATGTAAGGCACCTCGGGGGCCATGGACAGCCAGGAGCCGGGGTTGAAGCCGTACCAACCGAGCCACAGGATCAGGCAGCCCAGGGTGGCAATCGACAGGTTGTGGCCGGGAATGGCCTGGGGCTTGCCGCCCACAAACTTGCCGATCCGTGGTCCAAGCAGCATGGCTCCGATCAGTCCCGCCCAGGCACCAAAGGAGTGCACCACGGTGGAGCCTGCGAAGTCGATGAAGCCCATCTTGTTGAGCCAGCCCTCGCCCACGTTCCACTGCCAGGAACCGGAGATGGGATAAAGCACACCCACCAACACCAGGGAGAAAATCACGAACTCGCCGAACTTGATGCGCTCGGCCACCAGGCCGGACACGATCGTGGCGGCGGTGCCGGCGAAGGCGGCCTGGAAGAGGAAATCAACGCTGGGGACCAGTTTGCCGTCGGTCACCATCTCAGGCGTGACGGTGGGATCGAAGAACAAACCGCCAAACTTGAACCAACCAGGAATGACCCAGCTGGCGTTGTACATGATCTTGTAGCCGATGAACCAGTAGGCGGTCACCGCAAGGGCGAACACAATCAGGTTCTTGGCGAGAATGTTGACGGCGTTCTTCTGACGGCACATTCCGGCTTCCACCATGGCGAAGCCGGCGTTCATGAAGATCACCAGAGCGGCGCAGATCAACAGGAACATGTTGTTGGCCAGGAAGGCCGGGGTGAGCTCGGGGAGCTCGGCAGCGTGGGCCGCCAGGTTGAAAACGCCCAGGCCGAAGAGGGCTAGGGGAACGCAGGCCAACCAGACAAGCGAGCGGCTGTTGCTGAATCCGCGAATGCTGCGCAGCAGCATCATCGGAGCTTCGGACAGGCTCGCCTCCTGAAGACGCTTGCGCCTTGGAGGGGTGGAAGCAATGGTCATGGGCAGTTCAGAAAGACGGCTGCTCAGATTGGGGGATGGTCGAGATCCCTTCGCTGCAAAGGATGGGCGCTCGCAGGGGGATCAGGTGTTCGTTTTGATACCAAATGCCACTCCGGCACCTCGGAGCGCGTCGGGCAATCGGCGCCCGCCGATCACGACGAGATGCAAAGAAAAGGGCTGAATGTTCACTGTGAACAGTTTGTTTGAGCTACAAATGATGCAGGTTCAGCCAATGGATTGGGGTCGGCCCTGTCCCTGTGCTGCCCATTGTTCTGTTCGCGTGTTCTCCGCGGTCTTCGCCATGACCACAGCCAAGCTCCGGTACCGCGGCGTCGCTTACGACGCCAGTCAGCATGAGCATCCCTCTGCCCAGCCGGTCGACCACATCTACCGAGGGCAGCATTAC
Organism: Cyanobium sp.; assembly: GCA_044342135.1. Classification (GTDB taxonomy): domain Bacteria; phylum Cyanobacteriota; class Cyanobacteriia; order PCC-6307; family Cyanobiaceae; genus Cyanobium_A. The sequence goes on along the minus strand of JBIIQK010000099.1, from coordinate 3,860 downwards.
GAAGCGCCCCTGAAGCACGAGGCCGCACCGGCGGACCCGGAACTCGCCCTGCACTACCGGGGGCACGTCTATCACCACCGCGCTGCAGAGGCCGCACGCCAGGTCGCCGATTCGTAGCCGTTAGTACGTCTCTCCCCCGTCGGATGGCCCTAACTAGGGCTCGATTGAGGGGAGATGTCCTTGGAGTGCGCCACTGCCGCAGTCACGGTTGCCGACCTCGCCTTGGCCCGACTGTCTCGGGGTGTGCGCCTGGTGCCCTGCTCGGTGCTCGGGATGGTGTGGTTGCAGACCCACTTTGAAGATCGATTCTGGGAGCCCCTTGCCACCGGTACTGCCCGGTTTGACCTGGCTTCGGCCGACCAGCTGGGTGTTGACGCAGAGGCCGCTGGTCTGAAGGTGGCCCGGTTGGTGGCTTGACCCGTTCCCCCAGGGGCGGCCAACGGCTCAAGGGGCAGGGCTGATGCGGTTGCTACAGAAGGACGCCCTGGTTGTGGCTAAACAAGGGATGATCAGCCTTGGTATCGCATGAAACAAATTCAAGCCGTCATCCGTCCTGAAAAGCTCGATGCCGTCAAGGATGCCCTCGTGGCCTTGGGTATCAACGGCCTGACCGTGACTTCCGTGCAGGGGTTCGGCAAGCAGATGGGGCACACCGAGGTTTACCGCGGCGTGAAAATGGACGCCCGTCTGCTGTCCAAGCTCATGGTCACCACCGTGGTGACCGACGGCGCCATGGCTGGTGTGGTGGAGGCGATCCAGACGGCAGCGCGCACCGGTGAAATCGGCGATGGAAAAATCATCGTCACCCCCGTGGAGGCCTCGATCCGCATCCGCACCGGCGAAACCGGAGACGCCACCCTGGATTGATCCGATTTCCAGCCGTCCCATAAAAGTCCGCCAGCCCAGCCCTTCTGGGCTCGACTGGCGGATCGTTTCCGCTGCATGGAGCCTGAGTCGGCGTCAGCCGACTGCAGCAGCAGCGCGGTCGAAGTAGGTGCCGACTTCGCTCATCAGGGCGGAGCAGTCGCCGGGGGTGATGCCATTGCGATCGTTGGCGATCGAGATGGCGGCGTCCTTCATCTTGCGCACGCCTTCTGCCACGGAAGCGCCAGGGACGCCGAGGGCGAGGTAGGTCTCACGCAGGCCGTTGAGGCAGCGGTCTTCCAGCACGGAAGCGTCGCCGGTGAAGATGGCGTAGGTGACGTAGCGAAGGATGATCTCCATGTCGCGCAGGCAAGCAGCCATGCGGCGATGGGTGTAAGCGTTGCCGCCGGGTGCGATCAGGGCGGGCTGCTGATCGAAGAGATCGCGGGCCGCGTTGGTGACGATGGCGGAAGCGTTGGAGGTGATGCGGTTCACCGTGTCCATGCGCTTGTTGCTCTCGGCGACCATGGACGCAAGGGCGTCGATCTGGCCAGCGTTGATGAATTCGCCCCGGGCATCGGCCTGGGCGACAACCTTGGTGAAGGCATCAAACATGGGGAGCGCTGTTACGAAACGTCGCGGCCCGAACCCTAGGGACGGCGCTGCCCTGGCCGCGAGCCACTAGAACCAGGGCTGCTGCAGGGATGGCGATGGACTCGGAGCGCACCGGAGCACTCACCTGGCCAGAGCTCGAGGCCCTGGTGCCCGCCCTCCCCGACCGCATCGATGGCCCCACCAGTGCCCAGGCCCGCCTGCGCCTGTTCGGCCAGCCGGAGCAGGCCGTGCGGGTCACCCTGTTCCGCGATCACCACGCCTGGTGCCCCTACTGCCAGAAGGTCTGGCTGTGGCTGGAGGAGAAGCGGATTCCCTATCGGATCCGCAAGGTCACGATGTTCTGCTACGGCGAGAAGGAGGCCTGGTTCAAGCGGCTGGTGCCGTCCGGCATGCTCCCGGCCCTGGAGCTCGATGGCCGCCTGATCACCGAGAGCGACCGCATCCTCGAAGCCCTGGAGGCGGCCTTTGGGCCCCTGGGCCCCGCCATGGCCGACCCCGCGGTGCTGCCCCTGCGCCAGCTCGAGCGGTTGCTGTTCCGGGCGTGGTGCCAGTGGCTGTGCAGCCCTGGTCTGGGCCCCCAGCAGGAGGGAGCGGCCCAGGCGGCTTTCCAGCGCATCGCCGCCGCCTTTGAGCAGGCTCTCTCCCAGGGGCCGGGCCCATTCCTGCTCGGTGAGCTGGGCACGGCCGATCTGGTGTTTGTGCCCTACGTGGAGCGGATGTCCGCCAGCCTGGCTTACTACAAGGGGTTTTTGCTGCGCCGCGAGCACCCGGCCATTGATCGCTGGTTTGCGGCGCTCGAGCAGCGCTCCACTTACCTCGGCACCCAGAGCGATTTCCACACCCACGCCCACGACCTGCCGCCCCAGATGGGCGGCTGCTACGCCAGTGGCACGGAGGCGCAGCGCGACCTGGCTGCCCGCATCGACCAGGGCCCCTGGCCGATCGCGGGCCCCGATCCGGAAACCAGCCAGAGCGAACCGGCCGATGCCAGAGCGGTCGCCCTGGCCCGGGTGCTCAGGCACCGGGCGGTAATTCTGGCCCGCAATCCCGCCGGCCCTGCGGCCTTCGACCTCTCCCTGCGCATCGCTCTGACGGCCCTGGTGGACCCGGAGAACCGGCCGCCCCTGGTGCCGCCGCCAGGCAGCGCCCCGGCCCTGCGCTACCTACGGGACCGCATCAGCGTGCCGCGCGACATGCCGCTCCATGCCGGCCGGTGTCTGCGCCAGGCCCTGGAGGCCACCGCCTGCCGCGATCCGCTGGATGGGGCAGCCCAGGGGCCGGCGATTCCCGTGAGCCATCGCCGCGATCAGGACCCCCAGCCATTTCTGCAGGCCGCCCCTACCGTTCTGCCAGCCGCCTAGATCCCCGGTGCCCCTGCTCCGTTCTCCCCGAGGGCGCCGGCCCCAGCGGCGTGGAAGGGTCCTCGCCTGGGCGCTTGCCGCCTGTCTGTCTCCGGGGCTGGTCTCCGCTGGTCAGGCCCTGGAGCTGCGGGGTTCCACCTACTTCGCCAAGGCGCCCTGGAAGGTGGATCTGGTGAGTTACTACACCACCATCTGGCAGACCCGGGCCGAGTACTACTTCACGATCAGCCTCGATCCTGAGGCGGGTGCGGCCCTGGGCGGTCTCACGATTCAGCAGACCCGGGGGGTCGACAACCGCTTTCCCTTCTTCGTGGAGCGCACCTCGGCCTTCCTGGGGCGCCCCCGCCAGCACGGGGCAAAGGTGCCCGTGGAGGCCCGGTTTGACAGTGCGGCCCGCCTGTTCACCCTCACCTTTCCCGAGCCGGTTCCCCCGGGGGCCACGGTCACGGTGGTGCTCAAGCCCTGGAACAATCCCGCCTACTCCGACACCTACATGTTCCAGGTGACCGCCTATCCCGCCGGCCCCAACCCCTCGCCAGCATCGCTGGGGTTCGGCACCCTGCGGATCTACGACCCCGACTGGCGCTGAGCCGTCCCTGTTGCGTGTGCTGCTGCGACATCCGCTCCAAGCCCTGCTGCTGATCCTTCTAGGGCCGGTCCTGCTCCCCCCTCCCGTGGGGGCCGAATCCCAGGACCCGTTGCTGGGCCCCCAGGTTCCGCCCCGCACGATCCCCCAACAGGTGACGGTGGCCGCGGTGCTCCCCCCCGGAGTGGCAGCGTCGCTGGCAGGGGCTGGGGACGCTCCGGTGGGGGCGTCTGCCGCCCCGCGCCTGGCCTATCCCCTGGCGCGGCCGGCCGAGAGCATGGATCCCTGGGGATGGCGCTATTCGGAGCGGCGCGGGGCCTGGCGGATGCACACCGGTGTGGATCTGGCGGCCGACCAGGGCACGCCGGTGCTGGCCGCCCTGGCGGGTGTGGTGATGCTGGTGGAGCCGATCAGTGGCTATGGCACCACGGTGT
>JBIIQK010000098.1:0-6450 GCA_044342135.1 Cyanobium sp. | reverse complement strand
AGCCGTCACCGCTGTCGTGGCTCACCTCGCCCCAGAGGTGGGTGGCCGAGTTCACCAGCCAGGTGCAGTGGTACACGACCACCAGACGCAGGGGGATGCCCCACAGCACCAGGGCCAAGCCGCCGGCACCGGTGACGGTGCCAATCCAGAAGAGCAGGGCGGCGAGGGGAACCTGCAGCAGCAGGAAGTTGCTGTTGAGCCAGCGGTAGTAGGGATCCTTGGCCAGGTCGCCGGTGAGCCGGGGCACGGCGCCCATGGCGGGGATGGGTGCAAACATCCAGCCCATGTGGCTCCACCAGAAGCCCCGGAGGCTGGAATGGTGATCCACCTCGGTGTCGGAAAACTTGTGGTGGTGGCGGTGCAGGCCCACCCAGTCGAGGGGGCCGTGTTGGCAGCTGAGGGCGCCGCAGGTAGCGAAGAAGCGCTCCAGCCACTGGGGCACACGGAAGGCGCGGTGGCTCAGCAGTCGGTGATAGCCGATGGTCACGCCCAGGCAGGCGGTGACCCAATACAGCACCAGAAAGCTGGCCACGGCCGGCACGCTCCAGAACTGGGGCAGCAGGGCCACCACGGCCAGCACGTGGATGACAGCCATGAAGCCGATGGTGACCCAGGGGGTGGTTTTTGACCCCTGGGCGCTGACGGCTTCGCCATGGCGCGGCCGGTGCAGGGCCGCCGCGCGGCGCTCGCCGCTGACGCCTCGGTTGATGAAGGCGGGCTGGCGGGTGGCCAGGCGCTGGGTGGCTGGTGCGGGGGGCGTGACTGGCGCGGCCATGACGGACCGACTCCGAATTGATCGCTACAATAGTAGCAATACGGATCCGTATCGCGTGGGATATCGGGAAGAGCTCCTATCCGGCAGGGTCGCGTTTGCCCATCTGATCAAGGTGTGGCACGAGCGCAATGGCTGGTCCCACCGGGTGCTCCCCGCCCTGGCAGAGGCCCTGGATCTGGGCCGGGTCCACAACTCCCAGCTGTCGATGCTGCGCAACGGCAAGCTGGCCTCCCCTGGCCCGGAGGTGTTCTTGGCCCTGGGGCGCATCAACCAGCTGCTCGCCGCCGAGGTGCGCGGCGGAGCCCTCGGCGATGGCCTGCGGCAGCAGCTGGCGGACAACCCTGACCTGGTGGCGGCCCTGGAGACCTCGGCCCTGCCGGTTCAGGATGAGGGCGCCCCGGTGCTGGGTCCCGGCGAACTGCTCGAAGTGTTTGTGGGGCTGCGCCAACCCCCGGTGGCCTTCGACCTCCGGATCGCCGATGCGGAGGCCGCCCCATTGAGCGCGGCCCTGGCCCAGCTGCTCACCGCTGGGCGCCCCTGGCGGCTTTGCCGTGAGCCGCTGATGGCGGCCTACCCGGTGGAGAAGCGTCAGCGCCGGGAGCGCTTCGCCGAAGTGATGGCCGGCCAGCGGGATTTTTCCGCTGCGGAGCTCGACAGTGAACTCCCGGATTTGCGCCGCACCCTGGCGCGGTTGGGGGCCACCGGCGAGGGGGAACTGGGCCCCGATCAATTCCTGGAGCTGCTGCGGCAGCAGGCCAGGGCCCAGGGGTTGATGGACGCGGGCAAGGGGGTTGAACTCGATCTGGCCGCGGCGATTCGCCAGCAGCTTCAGGGGCAAGGGACCAGGCCTCAGCCGGGGCGGTAACTGGCCTCACGCACGCGCCGAGCCCAGCCTAGGGCGCGCAACAGCTTGATGTGTTGCCAGGTGATGTCGAACTCGAACCAGCGCAGACCGTGGCGGGCCGAGTGGGGGAAGGCGTGGTGGTTGTTGTGCCAGCCCTCGCCGAAGCTCAGGATCGCCACCCACCAGCAATTGCGGGAGAGATCGGGGCTGTCGAAGTTGCGGTAGCCGCAGAAGTGGGTGGCCGAATTCACCAGCCAGGTCACGTGATACACGATCACCAGGCGTAGCGGGATCGCCCAGAGCACCAGGCCCAGGCCGCCGCCGTGCACGTTCGCCAGCTCTCCATACCAATAGAGGGCTGCGCCGAGGGGCAGCTGAATCAGCAGGAACCAGCGGTCGAGCCAGCGGTAGAAGGGGTCGCGCTGCAGGTCGCCGGTGAGGCGTTGCACGTGCTGCAGGGCCGGAATCTCATGCAGCATCCAGGCGCTGTGGGCCCACCACAGGCCCCGCCCCGCGTCGTGGTGGTCGTTGGGTTGGTCGGAGTATTTGTGGTGGTGCCGGTGCAGGCCCACCCATTCGATCGGACCGCTCTGGCAGGCCAGGGCCCCCATCAGCACCAGGATGCGCTCCACCCAGCGGGGGGCCGTGAAGCTCCGGTGGGTCACCAACCGGTGCAGGCCCAGGGTCACGCCCAGCACGGTGACCCAATAGAGCACCGCCAGCACCACCACGGCCTGCCAACTCCAGAACCGGGGGAGCAGGGCGAACACCGCACCCACGTGCATCGCCAGCATGAAGCCGGTGGTGCCGGATTTGAACTTGCGCTGCCGGGCGGGCAGGGGGTGCCGTGGTTCGGTGAGGGACGCGCGGATGCGGCGGTCGTCCTCGCTGCTGGGTGTGGCTGCGCTCGGGGACTCGAGCCTCAGCATCTGGGGGTCTAGGCCGGGCGTTGTGCCGTTGCTGGAACGGTTATGGCGGGCCGGATCGGTACTCAGAACCAACGAAATCTCCGGGTGATGCGGACCCGGTGACGCCTTGGCAATGGCGCTTGAGGGCAGCGCGGCGAATCTAGCTATGTGCCGCCCGGCAACATGGACCGAGACCGAGGAGTGCTGCGATGCCGGATCCCGCCGGGGTGGTTCAACGGGAGGCCGCTGCGCGGATTGCCGTAGCGCTGGCCGCCACCGCTGCCGCCGCGGCCCATCACACCAGCCAGGTGCAGCCCCGACTCCAGCGGGTACTCGAGGCCATGGCCGCCGAGCACGTCGGCGTGCAGCATTTCGCCTCGGTGAGTGGCTATGGCCACGGCGACCAGGGCCGGGAGGTGCTCGATCGGGTGTTCGCCCGGGTCTTGCAGGCCGAGGCGGCGGCGGTGCGGCTGCAGTTCGTCAGTGGCACCCACGCGATTGCGTCGGCGCTGTTTGGGGTGTTGCGCCCGGGCGATCGCCTGCTGGCCCTCACCGGTCGCCCCTACGACACCCTCGAGGAGGTGATCGGCATCCGCGGCAGCGGCCAGGGATCCCTAGCGGAGTTCGGCATCGCCTACGACGAACTGCCCCTGGCCCCTGACGGCGCTGTGGACCACGCCGGCCTGGCGGCGGCCCTGTCCCTCCCCACCCGCATGGTGTTGATCCAGCGCAGCTGCGGCTACAGCTGGCGCCCCTCCCTCTCGGTGGAGGAGATCGGGGTGCTCTGCGCCCGGGTGAAGGCCCTGCAGCCGGATTGCCTGGTGTTTGTCGACAACTGCTACGGCGAGCTGGTGGAAGAGCGGGAGCCCACGGCCGTGGGGGCTGACCTGATCGCCGGTTCCCTGATCAAGAACCTGGGGGGCACCATTGCTCCAACGGGGGGCTACGTGGCGGGGCGTGCCGAGCTGGTGGAGCAGGCCTGCTGCCGGCTCACGGCTCCGGGAATCGGCTCTGAGGGCGGCACCAGCTTCGACCTCAACCGTCTGCTGTTTCAGGGGTTGTTTCTGGCCCCCCAGATGGTGGCGGAGGCCCTGATCTGCAGTGAGCTGGTGGCGCAGGTGTTCAGCGATCTCGGCTATGCCGTGCATCCCCGGCCCGGGGCGCCCCGCAGCGATGTGATCCAGGCCGTGCGACTCGGGGATCCGGAACGGCTCAAGATTGTGTGCCGGGCCTTTCAGGCAGCTTCCCCGGTGGGCTCCTACCTCGACCCGGTGCCGGCGCCCATGCCTGGCTACGCCAGTGACCTGGTGATGGCCGGGGGCACCTTCATCGATGGCAGCACCAGTGAGTTCTCGGCCGATGCGCCGTTGCGGGAGCCCTATGTGCTGTTTGCCCAGGGCGGCACCCACCGGGCCCATGCCCAGATCGCCCTGGAGCGGGCCCTGGAGGCCCTGGCCAGCGCCGGTCTGGATCGGACAGACTGACGCCACTTTCCGACCAGCGATGGCGCTCTCCTTCCCCGGCGATTGCCGCTACGCCGACAGCCATGAATACGTGCGGCCCGAGGGGGAGCGGCTGCGGCTGGGGCTGAGTGCCTTCGCCATCGACCAACTCGGCGACATCGTGTTCGTCGAACTGCCGGAGGTGGGGGCCACCCTCACCCAGGGAGCCAGTTTCGGCAGCGTGGAGTCGGTGAAGGCGGTGGAGGATCTGGTGGCACCGGTGACCGGCGTGGTGCTGGCCCGCAACGAGGCCGTGCTGGCCAGCCCTGAAGAGTTGCAGAACGATCCCTACGGGGAAGGGTGGTTGCTCCTGCTCCAGCCCGCTGACCCGAGCCAGCTCGAGGGCTTGATGGATGCGGCGGTCTACGGCGCCAAGGTGCAGGGCGCCTGATGGGGATTCCTGTTCCTCCTGCCCTGTCCTTTGTGGGGCGGCATATCGGTCCGAGCGCCGACGACCAGCAGCGGATGTTGCAGGAGCTGGGGGTTTCCAGCCTTGAAGCCCTGGCCGCTGAGGTGGTGCCCGCCGATCTGTTGCTGGATGCGGCGGCGGCGACCGCCGGCCTGCCCGAGCCCTGCAGTGAGGCCGAAGCCCTGGCCGAACTGGCCCAGATTGCCGCGGCCAACACGCTGCGGCGCAGCCTGATCGGCCAGGGGTATTACGGCACCGCCACTCCGGCGGTGATCCAGCGCCATGTGTTCGAAAACCCCGCCTGGTACACCGCCTACACCCCCTACCAGGCTGAAATCGCCCAGGGGCGCCTGGAGGCTCTGCTCAATTTCCAGACCCTGATCAGCGAGCTCACCGGCCTGCCGATCGCCAATGCCTCCCTGCTGGATGAGGCCACCGCCGCAGCCGAGGCGATGGCACTGGCGCTGGCCGTCTGCAAGCGCGACGCCGCGCGGCGGTTTCTGGTGGACCGGGCCGTGTTTCCCCAGACCCTGGCGGTGTTGCACACCCGGGCCGAGCCCCTGGGGATCACCCTGGAGCTGGTGGATGCCGAGACCCTGGCCGGCGCCGCCCTTCCCGACGATGCCTTCGGTCTGCTGATCCAGCTGCCGGGCCGCTCTGGCCGGCTGTGGGACCCCAGCACCCTCCTGGCGGCAGCCCGGGCTGCCGGGGTGGTCACGGCCGTGGCGATCGATCCGCTGGCCCAGGTGCTGCTGGCCCCCGTGGCGGAGCTGGGAGCGGACATCGCCGTCGGCAGTGCCCAGCGGTTGGGGGTGCCGATGGGATTCGGCGGGCCCCATGCGGCCTTCTTCGCCACGGTGGAGGCCTACAAGCGCCAGATCCCCGGCCGCCTGGTGGGACGCTCCGTGGATGCGGAGGGCAGACCAGCCCTGCGGCTGGCCCTGCAGACCCGTGAGCAGCACATCCGGCGCGACAAGGCCACCAGCAACATCTGCACGGCCCAGGTGTTGCTGGCGGTGATGGCTGGGTTCTATGCCGTGCACCACGGCCCCGATGGCCTTGAAGCCATCGCCCGGCGCCTGTTGGCCCTGCGGGCCGCCCTGGCTGAGGCCCTCACCGCTCTCCATCTGGCCCCGGAGCCCGGCCCCGGATTTGACACCCTCACGGTGGCCACCCCGCGGGCGACCGCGCTGGTGGAGCGGGCCGAGGCGGCCGGCTTCAACCTCCGCTGTGACGGCTCGGGCTTCGGCATCAGCCTGGATGAACTGTCCACGTCCCAGGAGCTGGAGCAGCTGCTGGCCGCCCTGGCGGACGATCCAACGGCTGCGGCAGCCGCCGTTGCGGTGTTCACCGCTGCCACCCAAGCGGGCGCCGCTGGCGATGAGCCCCTGGTGGGTCTGCCCCTGCGCCAGAAGCCCTGGCTCACCCAGGCGGTGTTTCACCGCTACCGCAGCGAAACGGAGCTGTTGCGCTACATCCAGCACCTGGCCTCCCAGGACCTGTCGCTGGTGCACGGCATGATCCCGCTAGGCAGCTGCACGATGAAGCTCAATGCCGCTGCCGAGTTGGCGCCGGTGAGTTGGCCCGGCTTCAGCCAGCTGCATCCGTTTGCCCCCGCCCACCAGGGCGGCGGCTACCAGCGCCTGGCGAGCGATCTGGAGCGCTGGTTGGCGGCGATTACGGGCTTTGCGGGCGTGTCACTGCAGCCGAATGCGGGTTCCCAGGGGGAGTACGCCGGCCTGCTGGCGATCCGTGCCTGGCACCGCAGCCGCGGCGAGGCCCATCGCACGGTCTGCCTGATTCCCACCAGCGCCCATGGCACCAACCCGGCCAGTGCGGTGATGGCGGGCCTGCAGGTGGTGCCCGTGGCCTGTGATGACCAGGGCAACATCGATCTGACCGATCTGGAGGCCAAGGCCCGCACCCACGCCGACACCCTGGCGGCCCTGATGGTCACCTACCCCTCCACCCACGGGGTGTTCGAGCCCGCCATCCGCCGCATCTGTGAGCTG